>NZ_JBHFHD010000003.1:0-101063 GCF_041927335.1 Herbiconiux liangxiaofengii
CCCCCCCCTCCCCCTCCCTCCTCCCCCCCCCCCCCCCCCCCCCCCCCCCCCCCCACCCCCCCCCCGGGGGCGGGAGCCGGGGCTGGAGCCGGGGTGGGAGCCCGCGCGGGGGTCGGGGATGGGTACCGGGTTGCGCACCTCCACCACGAGGCGCGCCGGATCGGGCTCGCGCCGCACCGAGACCGAGGCCACCGAGCCCGGCGCATGCTTGCCCGCGTTCGCCAGCGCCTCCTGCACGATCCGCAGCGCCGCCTGCTCCGCGCTCGACGGCGGGCCCGTGCGGGCGAAATCGAGCGAACCCTCGAACGTGACCGTCGCGCCCGCGCGCCGCGAGCGTTCGAGCACCTCGCCGAGGCCCTCCAGCCCCGGGGCGGTCGCCCAGGGATCCTGATCGCCGTCGCGCAGCAGGGTGATCAGCTGCCGCATCTCGGTGAGCGAATCCAGGGCCGATGCGCGGGCGACACCGAGGGTCCGGCGGTCGCGCGACGTGTCGGGCTCCTGCGCCAGCGCCGCTTCCGCCTGGATGGCGATCACCGACACCTGCCCCGCGATGGTGTCGTGCAGGTCGCGGGCCATCCGGGCGCGTTCGGCCCGCACGGCCTCGGCGCGATCGGCCTCGGCCACCCGGGAGAGGGCTGCGGCGGCGCTGGCCAGGGCATCGGCCCGCTCGGACTCCAGGCGGGCCCGCTCCGAGGCGGCCGCCGCGAGCTCGCCGGCCTGCCGCACGTTGTCGGCCCACCACACCGGCAGCACGAGCAATGCGGCCGTCTGCAGCACCAGCAGGATCGTGACGCTCAGCGAGGCACCGGCGAGCAGCGACGCGAGGCCGGCCCCCACGATCACCAGGGCGATGCTGCGCACGATCACCCGCCGCCCGCCGGCCGTGGTGAACAGGTACGCCGCGAACAGCAGGTCGAACAGCGCGATCACCACTCCGATGCTGCCGCCGAGCAGGGTGTCGGCCACCACCGCGAGAACCCCGGTCAGCAGCGCGGCGAGCGGATGACGCCGCTTCGCCAGCATGGCCGCGCACGCGACGGCGAGCGGCGCGAGGTGCAGCCACGGGGAACCTCCCAGCAGTCGCGGCGCATCCGACCACGTTCCGGTCGAGCCGAGGGCGATCAGCAGCACGCCGAGCGCGAAGACCGCAAGGGCGTCGACCAGGTCGGCCCGACGCGGATCGGCCCGCAATCTGCTGTCGGCCCGGCGGAGGGCTGCGACGGGGGCGAGGGCTCTGAAGGGTGATCCCGGCCGGGCATCCGTTCGGTCGGTCATTCCGTCATCCCATCACAGGGCCGGGGGCGGCGCATCCCTCGAAGGAGTGAGACGGGTGGTGCGGCCGCTCGGAGGAGGCGCCCGGCGAAGACACCTCCTTCGGCGGATGCCCCGAGCGCCGCGGCCCGCGAGTCTTCAGTCATGACTCCCACCCTGCTCGGCTCCCTGCTGCTGCTCGCCCTCGTCGACAGCACCAGCTTCGGAACCCTCGTCATCCCGATCTGGCTGATGCTCGCCCCGGGGCGGGTGCGGCCGGCGCGGGTGCTCGCGTTCCTGGCGACGGTGGCGGCCTTCTACCTCGGCGTCGGGCTGCTGCTGCTCGCGGGGGCCTCGTTCGTGCAGGATGCGGTGGGCGGCGACCCCGACGCGCTGCTGGCGCTGCCCGGTGTGCGGGTGGCCGAGCTGGTGCTCGGTGTGGGGATGCTCGTGGGCAGCTTCTGGATCGACCCCGGGCCCAAGCGCCGCCCCGCGCGGCCTGCCGCCGACGCACCCGAGGGCCTCGATACGGCTGCGGACACTGCTGCCGTGCCGGCCGCGCCCGTGGCCCCGGGGCGGCTGAGCCGCTGGCGCGAACGCGCGATGGACTCCCGGGCGGGTCTCGGCGGTCTGCTGCTGCTCGCGCTCGCCGCGGCGCTGATCGAGGTGGGGTCGATGGTGCCCTACCTCGCGGGCATCGGGCTGATCAGCACGTCGTCGGCCGAGTGGCCGGTGACGGGTCTGCTGGTGGCCGGGTACTGCCTCGTGATGATCGCGCCGGCGGTGCTGGTGCTCGTGGTGCGGGTGCTGGCAGCGCGCGTCGTCGAGCCGCCGCTGCGGCGTTTCAGCGACTGGATGTCGGCCCACGCCGCCTCGACCACCGCCTGGATCGTGGGCATCGTCGGCTTCCTCCTGGCCCGCGACGCCGCCCTCGCCCTCGGCCTCTTCGGCGCCTGACCCCGCCGCCCGCCCCCACCCTCCCCTCCTCGAGTTGCGCCAAATCACCCCTTCGCGGGCGCGCAGAGGGCAGTTTGGCGCAACTCGGCGAGCTGGGGTCAGCGCAGCTGGCCCCAGCTCAGCTCAGGCTGGCGAAGGTCTCGATGTCCGAGCTCTTGCCCGACACGATGATGAGGTCGTGGTTCGACACGACGGTCGACTCGGTGGCGTAGGTGAACGGCTTGCCGGGGCTCTTCACGCCCACCACCGTCACGTGGTACTTCGACCGCACCCCCGACTCGGTGAGGTTGAGCCCCCGGATGGGCTTCGGCGGGTACATCTTCACCAGCGCGAAGTCGTCGTCGAACTGGATGAAGTCGAGCATGCGCCCCGACACCAGGTGCGCCACGCGCTCGCCGGCCTCGGCCTCGGGGTAGATGACGTGGTTGGCGCCGATGCGCTCCAAGATCTTGCCGTGCGAGCGCGAGATGGCCTTGGCCCAGATCTGCGGCACCTTCAGGTCGACGAGGTTCGCGGTGATCAGCACCGACGCCTCGATCGACGACCCGACGGCCACCACACCGATCTGGAACTCCGACGCCCCGATCTGCCGCAGCGCCTCGACGTTCTTCGCGTCGGCCTGAACGGTGTGCGTCACGCGCTCCGACCACTTCTGCACGAGCCGCTCGTCTTCGTCGATGGCCAGCACCTCGCGGCCCAGCCTGTCGAGCTCTCCGGCCGTGGCCGCGCCGAACCGGCCGAGGCCGATCACGAGCACCGGTGCGTCGTGCTTGATGCGGTCAACCAACGATGGGCCTCTCCTCCGGGCGCTTGTACAGCCGCTGGCGCTGGCTGGCGGCCAGGGCTGCGGCGAGAGTCACTGTACCAACGCGCCCCATGAACATGGTGGCGGCCAGCACGTACACACCTTCATCCGGAAGCGATGCGGTGAGGCCGGTGGTGAGCCCCGAGGTGGCGAACGCCGAGATGACGTCGAACAGCACGAAGTCGAGCGGGGCCTTCGAGATCTGCAGGATGAGGATGCTCGACACCGCGACGGTGGTCGCCCCCCAGAGCACCACCGAGACACCCAGTCGAAGAACGTCGCTCGGGATGCGTCGGCCGAACGACTCCATGTCCTGCACACCGCGCGCCTCGGCGAACGCGGCGAGGAAGAGCACGGCCAGGGTGGTGACCTTGATGCCGCCCGCCGTCGACGCGGAACCGCCGCCGATGAACATGAGCATGTCGGTGACCAGCAGGCTCGAGCCGTTGAGATCGGGGATGGAGATGGTGGAGAAGCCGCCCGATCTCGTCATCACCGACAGGAAGAAGCTCTGGAAGACGGTGTCGCCCGCGTTCAGCCCGCCGAAGGTCTCGGGGTTGTCGAACTCGAGCACGATGTAGAGCGCCGCCCCCACCACGATCAGCAGCAGGCTCGTGACGATGGTGAGCTTCACGTGCACCGACCAGCGCACCCGCGTCTCGGTGCCGCGGTTGCGACCGGTGCGCCGACGTCTGCCCCAGGCCTTCAGGCTGCGGGAGAGGGTGTAGATCACGGGGAAGCCGATGCTGCCGAGCACCACGCCCAGCATCAGCACCGACAGGAAGAAGTAGTCGTTCTCGAACGGCGTGAGCCCTTCGGCGTTCGGCGCGAAGCCCGTGTTGGTGAACGCCATCGCCGAGTAGTAGAAGCTGTGCCACACCGCCTCGCCCACCGGGATGCCGTCGACCAGCATGCGGGGGAACAGGAGTGCCGCGAGCACCACCTCGATCACGAAGGCGCTGATGGCCACCGTGGCCAGCAGCGAGCCGATCTCGCCCAGGCGCACGGCCTGACCCTCGGCGACGGGCCCGTGGTGCATGCGCAGCGGGTTGGTGTCGCTGGCGGCGATCAGCCGGGCGCGCAGCCCGAGCTTGCGCGACACCGCCAGGCCCAGGATGCTCGCCAGGGTCAGCACGCCGAGCGCGCCGATCTGCACGCCCACGTAGATGACCGCGTGGCCGAACGCCGACCAGTGGGTGGCCATGTCGACGGTGGAGAGCCCGGTGACGCAGATCACGGAGACCGCGGTGAAGACCGAATCGGCCAGCGCCGTCACCCGCCCGTTCGTCGCCGAGATGGGCAGCGACAGCAATGCGGTGAAGATGAGGATGAGGGTGGCGAAGATGAGGATGGCGAAACGGGAGGGCGAGTTCTCGGAGAACTCCCGCATCCCGTCGCGGATCCGCCCCGCGAGAGTCGCGCTCCGATTGAACGGGGTGCGACGCTGCGGGGGAGTGCTGACGCTCACCGCAGCAACACTACCCGGGCCGCAGGACGCGCGAGGAGCCGCATTCGGCGCGGATCGGGGCCTCGACCACTACCCTGGTCGCATGGCCGACATCTTCTCAGTGATCGCTGACCCGACCAGGCGTCAACTGCTGTCACTGCTGCTCGACCGATACGTGTCGGCTGAACCCGCCGGCGCCTCCGGGGCCGCCGAGGGCGAGTACAGCGTGTCGGAGCTCGTGGGCCGCCTCGAACTCAGCCAGCCGACGGTCTCGAAGCACCTCAAGGTGCTGCGCGATTCGGGTCTCGTCGGCGTGCGCGAGGTGGGTCAGCACCGCTACTACAAGATCGACACCGCGCCGCTGGAAGACGTGGAGGACTGGCTGATCCCGTTCCTCTCGGCCGACTTCGACACCGCCGAGGAGGACGAGCTGTGGGAGAACGCGTCCGAGGCCGTGCGCTCGGCTGCCGCGACCTTCGGGCAGAACGTCGGCCGCCGCGCGGCGGCCACCTCGCACGCGGTCAAGTCGGTCACCGAAGATCTGGTGTCGAAGCTGCGCCGCTGACGCCGCTCGACAGCTATAGTTTTCGCCATGGCCCCTGATCTCGACGACGTGACGTTCCTCACCGTCGCCGAGGTGGCCGAGATGATGCGGGTGTCGAAGATGACGGTCTACCGTCTCGTGCACTCCGGCGAGCTGCCCGCCATCCGCTTCGGCCGGTCTTTCCGGGTGCCCGAGTCGGCGGTCGCGGAGGCCCTGCACAACCACGTCGCCGACAGCGCGTAGCCCCCCGCCGACGCCCACAGGCTCGGACTGCTACACTTCTGCGAGGCTCTTTCTGCCCCTGACCGCCGTATTCGTGCGGTCATCCCCGATACGTGTGAGGTCTGTGTGGGTTCTGTAATCAAGAAGCGACGCAAGCGCATGGCGAAGAAGAAGCACCGCAAGCTGCTTCGCAAGACTCGCCACCAGCGTCGCAACAAGAAGTAGCGCCGAGGCTTCCGCCTCGCCGCTGCGCGAAGCAAGGCGTCAGACCTCACGGTCTGGCGCTTTTTGCTTGTCTGGCGCTTTGTGCTTGCCCGGGTCAGTTCTCGAGCGCCGTGAACGACGGGATGCGGTCCCGCTCGATGTGCGCGTAGGCCACCGACTCGGCGACGCGCTCGTTACCCGAGGCGATGGCGTCGCGCAGCGTGACGTGATCGTGGAACGCGTCGTCGGCATCCAGCTTCGACGTGAGATAGAACAGCCAGATCATCCGGCCCGAGACCGAGCGCATGAGGGTGGTCATGAGCTCGTTGTCGGTCAGCTCGACGATGGCCTCGTGGTAGGCCGTGCTTGACTGCGCGATCTTGTAGGCGTCGCCCTCGCGCACGAGGCTCTGCGAGTCGAGCAGCGCCTCGTCGAGGACGGCCAGGGAGGCGCCGGCCGCCACCTGGCGTGCGGCATAGCGGGCGGCCCCGACCTCGAGGTAGAGCCGCAGGTCGAACAGGTCGTTGACGCCCTTGGCGGTCCAGGTCTCGACGACGGCGCCGCGCCGCGGATATGTCTTGACGAATCCGTCGCGCTCGAGCTGCGGCACGGCTTCTCGAAGGGGTACGCGGGAGATCTGCAACTCCTCGGCCAGCCGCTGCTCGGCCAGCCGTGACCCTTGAGGGTAGCGGCCGAGAATGATGCCTTCGCGCAGGGCGAGATAGGCCTGCCGCGACAGCGATTCCGGGCGTACGAAGGCGGTGGGGTCGGTCTCCGTCGTCACGGGTTCTCCTAGAGTCGGGGAGGAAGCGGGGTGAAGGCTGGTGGGCCGGCCGGTGAGCCGAACATCCCACCAGCCTTCAGAATGGCCTATTCGGCGATCGAGAGCAGGCTGAAGTCGAGCTCGTTGGCGCCGATGTTGTGCGATTCCGCCACTCCGTCGAGCCACTTCTGCGACACGACCCAGTCCTTGTTGTACGACAGATTCATGTAGCAGCCGGTCGCCGAGTAGGTCTGGGCGGCCTTCGCGAACAGCGCCTGGTCGCCGGTCTTGACGGCCTGGTCGAGGTCGGCATCGGTGGACGGGTCGTCGCAGAGGAAGTAGTTGATCCCTCCGGTCTTGTCCCAGAAGACGTGTCCCCACATGTAGGGGTTTCCGCCGTCGGGGCCGTTGTTGCCGTCGATGAAGGCGTCAGGACCCTGGGTGGGGTCGTTCGCCCAGCCGAACACCTGCGAGGTCGGGTACCCCTGAGCGGTCGCCGTGATGCCGATGGACTGCAGGTTCGCCGTCACGATGTTGGCCATCTGCTCGGCATTCGTGTTGTCAGAGGCATAGCCCACGACCATCTCGGTGCCCCCGGGCAGCGTCTTCGCGTAGTCGGCCAGGACGGTCGGGTCGTACTCGATGTTCTGCGCGTCCGATCCGTCGGAGATCATGCCCTTGGCGTAGAGCGTGGTGGCCGGCTCGGAGCGCGCACCGAGAACCTGGTCGACGAGCTTCTCCTGGTCGATCGACTGCAGGAATGCCAGGCGAGCCTCCTTCTCGGCGAAGAACGGTTTGCTCGGGTTCACGGTGATGAGCGCCGACTGGAGCGTCGGCAGCATGTCGCTGTTGAACGCCGGATTGTCGTGGTACTTGTCCAGGCTCGACGACGGGAGCGCTGCGACGATGGCTGACACGTCGCCCTTGTCGAACGCCAGCTGCAGGGCGGAGACGTCGCTGTAGACGGGCAGTTCGACGGTGGTGAAGGGAGACTTCGTGCCCCAGTAGCCGTCGTATTGGGTGAGGGTGTACTTCGTTCCCGGTTCGACGTCGCTCAACTCGTAGGGCCCGGTGCCCAGGTCGTGCGTCTGCAGGTAGGTCTGCGCGTTGTCCGATCCGGCGTTCGCGGCGACACCGGTGGGCGACACCATCTTCGGACCGAACGGCGAGGCGAGGTAGTCGAGGAACGCGGCGTTCGGCTCCGACAGGGTCACGACGGCGGTCAGGTCGTCGGGGGTGTCGACGGATGCGACGCCGGCGGCCATGTACGCCGCCCCGCCATCCACATCGACGCGGCGCTGCAGCGACGACCGCACCGCGGCGGAGGTGAACGGGGTGCCGTCGTGGAAGGTGACGCCGGGCTTGAGCCTGAACGTGTAGGTCGTGAAGTCGGGTGAGACCTCCCACGACTCGGCGAGCCTGGGGGCGAGCTCGACCGTGTCGGTGTTGTTCTTGTACTGCACGAGACCCTCGTAGGTGTTCAGCACGATGGCCAGGCCGTTGTTGGCGTAGTAGACGTCGGGGTCCGGCGGCTGGCCGATGTCACCGAGCAGTCCGATGGTGAGCACGCCGTCGGTGGGGGCGGCGTTGGGGGTCGTGGTGCTGCCGCTCGACGTGCAGGCGGCGAGAGCCAGCAGGGGCACGACCGCGAGGGCGGTGAGCGCGGTGCGGACGAGCTTTCGGGTCTTTCGAGATGTCACTTTCGACTCCTTGGAGAGGGGGTGGGGTGGGACAGGGTTGATGGCGCGGTGTGGTGCGGTGGTGCAGTCCGGGGGCGTCAGGTGTTCAGGCGTGGGTCGGCCGCGACCTGAAGGATGTCGACGACCGCGTTGGTGACGATGTAGACGGTTCCGAGAACGAGGGTCACTCCGGCGATCGCGGGGAAGTCGGAGACGGGGATGCTGCCGGCGAGGTAGTTGCCGATGCCCGGCCAGCTGAAGATCTGCTCGACCACGACGACACCCGCGAACATGAAGCCCAACTGGAGACCGGCCATCGACAGGCCTGGTCCGATCGAGTTGCGCACGACGTGCCGCCTCAGCACGGTGAAGGGAGTCAGCCCTTTCGCCTCGGCCGTGCGCACGTAGTCCGCGGTCATGGTCGCGTCCAGGCTCGACCTCAGGATGCGGCCGATCGCGATGGCGGGCGCGATGGCGAGCACGATGCCGGGGAGCAGCACGTGCTGGAACGTCAGGCCGATCGTGTCGGGCTGCCCGGTCAGGATGCCGTCGAGCACGACGAAACCGGTGGGCGAGCTGCTGTCGACACCGCGGCCCGTCGCGGGCAGCCAGCCGAGCTGGGCGTAGAAGAGTACGATGCCGCCCAGCGCGAGCAGGAACGGCGGGGCTGCGGCGAGCACGAGCAGCGGGCCACGGAACAGCGCCCCGCCCTTCCATCGCAGCGACCCGGAGACCGCGAACAGAACGCCGAGCAGCAGTGCGACGAGGAACGAGAACAGCACGAGCTCCAGCGTCGCCGGCAGGAACGACTGCAGATCGGTGAGCACGGGTCGGTGGGTGCGGAACGACTGGCCGAGGTCGCCGTGCAGCAGGTTGGCGATGAAGCGCAGATACTGCGCGTAGATCGGGGCGTTGAGGCCGAGCTCGTCGCGCTTCGCCGCGATCGCCTCGGGCGACGCGTTGGCGCCCAGGTATGCCTTCACCGGGTCGCCCGGGCTGATGGCCTGCAGCACGAAGATGATGGCCGACAGGACGAGCAGGAGCACGACGGCCGACCCGGCACGGCGCAGGATGAAACGAACCACGGCTCTACCTCCTCGTGGCGATCAGTGTGCGGACGGCGTCGCCGCCGAGGTTGGACAGCAGACTCAGAACGAGCACCGCGAGGCCGGGAATGACCGGCACCCACCATTCGCTGAGCAGCTGCGAGAGGTTGCGCGCCGTGTCGGCGCCGAGCTCCGGTGCCGGTGCGGGCTGACCGAGTCCGAGGAACGAGAGCCCGGCGAGCAACAGAACGACGTTTCCGATGTCGAGGCTGGCCGTGACGATCGCGGTCGGCACGACGCCCGGAACGATGTGGCGGAACACGACCCGGGTACGGCTCGCTCCGGCGACGCGCGCCGCCTCGACGTGCGGACGGGCGGCGAACGACCTGACCTCGCCCCGGATGATGCGGGCGTAGTACGGCCACCACACCACCGCGACGCCGATGAGCGTGTTCTGCAGGTTGTAACCCAGCGCCGCGACGATCGCGACGGCCACGAGCGTTCCGGGCAGTGCCAGGAACAGATCGGTGAACCGCATGAGAGCCGAGTCCACCCAGCCGCCGAGCACACCGGCCACCACTCCGATGAGCCCGCCGATCACGAGCCCCGAGGCCACGATCACGAGTGACGAGAACCACGAGACCTGCACCCCGATGAGCGTGCGGCTCAGGATGTCGCGGCCGATCGAGTCGGTTCCGAGCGGGTGGCCGTCTGAGCCCGGCGCGAGGTTCAGGGCGCCGATCGGCTGCACCGGGTCATAGGGCGCGAGCACCCGGGCGAACAGCGCGACGAGGGTCAGGATGACCAGCGCGACCAGGATGGCCACGCTCAGCCGGGTGCTCGCGTGGGCGCCCAGGGTGGCCGCCGGCATCCGGAATCGTCGCGTGCCGACCTCAGGGACCGCGGTCATGAGAGCACCTCGATCTCGGGAACCGACGCGAGCAGCGAGCGCGTGTAGGCGTGCTGCGGATCGCGGATGACCGCGTCGGCGTCGCCCGTCTCGACGATGGTGCCCTGCGTCATCACGACCACGCGATCGCCCATGAGTCGGGCGACGGCGAGATCGTGGGTCACGAACAGAACGGTCATGTCGAGGCTGCGCCGCAGTTCGCGGATGAGGTTGAGCACGCTCGCCGCCAGTGAGGCATCGAGGGCGCTCGTCGGCTCGTCGCAGAGCAGCACCGACGGCGGGATGATCGTGGCCCGCGTCAGTGCCACACGCTGGCGCTGACCGCCCGACAGCTGCGCCGACCTCAGGGACGCGACGGCAGCCGGCAGGCCGATCGACTCCAGGGCGTCGCCCACCCGCCGTGAGGTCGTCGCGCGGTCGAGTCTCAGAGGTCGCAGTCGTTCGCTCAGGATGTCGCCCACCGTGAGCCAGGGTGTGAGCGACGAGCCGGCATCCTGGAACACCATCTGCGCTCCTCGGCCCGCGAGCTCGACGCGCCCGGTGGTGGCGGGAGCGAGGCCCGCGATCACCCGCAGCAGCGTGGACTTGCCCGAGCCGCTCTCGCCGACGATCGACACGGCCTCGCCGGCCTCGACCGTGAGGTCGACCCCGCGCAGGGCGTGCACGTGCCGTCTGCGGCGACCCGGTCCTTTGAGTGCGAAGACCGTGGTGAGGTCGGTGATGCGCACGGCGGGCGTCGACGCGCCGGCTGCGGCAGTTCCGCCCGGGGATGCACCGGGTCGGGCGGCCGGCGCCATCGGCTCGGTCTCGAGGGTCTCGTGCGTGAAGCCCTGCACGTCGGGCACCGAGCGCCAGCACGCGCGGAGGTGCGAGACGGTCTCGGTGGCAGTCCCGGCGGCGCGAGCGAGGTGCTCTGCGGTCGGTGCCAGAGGCGGCTGCTCGGTGGCGCAGCGTTCGACGGCGAGAGGGCAGCGCGAGTGGTAGGCGCAGCCCCTCATGCGTTCGGCGACGCTCGCGGTCTCGGGTCGCAGCGTGAGCAGGCGGCCCTCGCGCGGGGTGTCGAGCGAGAGGCGGGAGCGCAGCAGTCCGACCGTGTAGGGGTGGGTCGGCCGGTGGATGATCTGCTGCACGGGGCCGATCTCGGCGATGCGGCCGGCGTACAGCACGGCGACGCGATCGGCGATCTGGGCCGCCACGGCGAGGTCGTGGGTGATGAGCATGACGCTGCAGCCGAATTCGTCGCGCAACGAGCGCAGCAGGTCGAGAACCTGCGCCTGCACGGTCACGTCCAGCGCGGTGGTGGGCTCGTCGGCGATGATCAGCGAGGGATGCCCGGCCACCGCGATCGCGGCCATGATGCGCTGCCGCAGCCCGCCGGAGAGCTCGTGCGGGTAGACCGTGAAACGCAGCGGGGCGTCGGCGATGCCGACCGAGGTCATGAGGTGGAGCGATTCGGCCGAGTCGTGCGTGGCCTCGTCGATCTGGGCACCGACGCGCATCGTCGGATTGAGCGAGGTCATCGGGTCTTGGAAGATGACGCCGAGTTCGGTGCGACGCACGGCTCGCAGCTCCTCGGGGCGGCCATGCACCATGTCGACCTCGCCGATGCGAACGGTTCCGTCGACGTGCGGCTGGGCGCCGGCGGGCAGCAGGCCCATCATCGCCAGGGCCAGCACGCTCTTGCCCGAGCCGGATTCCCCCACCATTCCGAGGATCTCGCCGGCGCCGACCGTGAGGTCGACACCCCGCAGGACGTCTGAGCGCACCCCGTCGCGAACGAGGCTGACCTGGAGCCCCGACACCGTGGCCGAATCAGCGCGCCTCATGCGACACCTCCCGCGATCCGAGTGAGGCCTGCACAGCCGAATGGATGTGACGGGGCTGGGTGAGCCAGACATCGTCACCCGAGCGGGCGACGATGTGCTCGAGCGCCCGGGTGAGTTGGCGGAGCCGGAAGGGCGCGCCGGAGATGAACGAGTGCACCACGATGCTCAGCACGAGTGGCTGCTCGGCGGTGGCCGCCGACAGCAGCTCCTCGAACTCGTCGATGATCATGTCGGCGAATTCCGCGGCACCGACCTGACGGCCGATCATCGAGGTGCTGTCGTTGAGCTCGAGCGCGTAGGGCACCGAGAGCAGCGGCTGCGACCGCGTGGTCAGCCAGGTCGGTTGGTCGTCCATGCGCAGGTCGAGCAGGTACCCGTAGCCGGTCTCGCCCAGCAGGTCGAGCGTGTTCTCGGTGTGCGAGAGCCACGGGCTCGACCAGCCCAGGGGAGCGCTTCCCTCCTCCGCCTCGATGCGAGCCGAGACGGCCGAGAGGTAGTCGCGCTCGAGTGCCTCGTCGAGGCCGACGAGCGAATCGGAGTTGGAGATGCCGTGGCCCACGAACTCGGCGCCGAGGGCGCGCGCTTCGGCGATGAGGTCGGGCGCGCTGTCGTAGACGGCCGTGTTCAGGAGGACGGTGGGCGGGATGCCCAGACGCTTCAGCCGGCCGAGGAGGCGGAACGCCCCCACGCGGTTTCCGTAGTCGCGCCAGCTCGCGTTCACCAGATCGGGTGCGGCGACGCCGTCGAGCAGGTTCTCGGTCTGTCCGTCGCCGAAGTGGTAGTCCTCGATGCCCAGCGCGACGTACACGGCGAGGCGCGCTCCTCCGGGCCAGGCCTGGCCGACCCGTGCGGTGATCGGCGAGTACGGGTAGCGATCGTGGGCCGGGATGCGGCGCGCGATCGACGCGGAGGCTGTCGATTCGGTGGTCATGGGAGTCCGATCCATCTGTTCATGCCCACCTCGGCTGCGGCCGCGGTGCGGACCATCGCCTGGTAGGGCGTCACGAGCGGCTGCGCCGCCTGGCGCGCCCGCTCGATAACGGGAAGCTTGCGGGCGAAGAGTTCGCGGGCCTCGTCGAGCAGACCGGTCTCGTCGACGGTGGTGATCGAACCGTTCTCGAACACGACGCGACCGCCGACCATGGTGAGCCGGACACTGGCACCCTGCTCGCAGTACACGAGCTGTCCGCGAAGGTCGTTGAACGGGGTGAAAGCAGCGCTGTGCAGGTCGAGGAGGGCGAGGTCGGCGAGTCGTCCTTCGTCGACCGCACCGAGGTCGTCCGATCGCAGGAGCGCAGCGGCCCCGCCCCGCCACAGGCTGTCGAGGACCTCGCCGGCGGTCGGCCAGAGGTCGCTGTCGAGCCCGGAGACGTTGTGCACCAGACCGGCTGTCTTGACGACGCCCCAGAGGTTGACGCTGTCGTCGCAGACGGCCTCGTCGACCCCGAGCGACACGGGGATGCCGAGTTCGAGCATGCGTCGATACGGTGCGACGCCGCTGCCGAGGCGCAGGTTGCTCACCGGGTTGTGCGCGATGGTGCTGCCGGCCTGGGCGATCAGTTCGAGGTCGACGTCGTCGACCCACACGGCGTGGATCACGTTCATGCGCTCGGACAGCAGCCCGAGCTCGGCGGTGTAGCGCACGAGCGAACGTCCTGTGAAGCGGGGCTGCTCGGTCATGAGTGTCCGCTGCGCCTTCGTCTCCAGCATGTGGGCGAAGAGCGGAACGGCGTGGGCGCGGCTCAGATCGTCGAGCGCACCGAAGTACTCGGGGCTGACACGCTGCGGGGCCGAGATCGAGACGGCTGCAGTGAGGCGGCCGTTCTCGGCACCGTGCCAGCGCTCGAACAGGTAGTCGTAGGCGTCGAGCAGGCCTGCCGCGTCCAGCGGCGCCGGCGCGTCGAGGGCCGCCGCCAGCTCGGCATCGGCGGACGTGCGCAGATAGGGGAGTTTCTGCGCCTCCGGGAGCTCGGGCTGGTCGAGCGCCACCGACGCACGGATGCCCGCGTCGGCATAGGCCTGCATCACCGCGTCGATGATCTCCGGAGTCGGATAGGGCATGAGGAAGGCATCGTCCTGAACCGCCGTGGTGCCCGATCTGAGCATCTCGAGGGCGGCGAGCATCGTGCGGAGGTAGGCCTCGCGCGGCGTGGGGGTGAGCTCGGGGTCGGCCGGCGACTCGAACAGCATGAACAGCTCGAGGGGCAGGCTCGGCATCGACCCCTTCATGTGGTTGGCGGGGGAGTGGAAGTGGGCGTTGATCAGTCCGGGAACGAGCACGTGCCGGGAGCCGCCGGCGATCTCGCGGTGCGGCTCGCCGTGTACCGGCGTGCCATCCGTCAGGAAGCGGCGGCGGGCATCTGTCCCCACCACCGCGATGCGGTCGCCCGACACGAGCACGTCGGTCGGCCCGAACATGCCGGCCACCGAGGCGTCGTCGTAGACGTACACGTCGGTGAACAGGATGCTCATCGCGCGACCTCCTCGACGGGCTCGGGGGAGGGAGCCGCCCAGGTGCTCACCCGCGATGTGCCCAGTCCCTGGGCGAGTAGCCCGTCGGCCAGGGCGACTGCGGCGGAGACGCCCTCGATCACCGGCGCGCCCAGGGCCTCGCTCAGGGGGCCGACCAGCTCGGCGAGCCCGGCGCATCCGAGCACGATGGCCTCGGCCGCGTCGTCGGCGAGCGCCCGACGCCCCTCGGCGATGAACAGGGGCAGCAGATGCATCGACCCGTCTTCGACCGCAGACACCGGTTCGTCGACGGCCCGCACCACGACACGGTGTTCGAGGCCGAGCGTGCGCACGACCCGGTCGGACATCTCGCGGGTACGTGGAGGCATCGTGATGACGGTGAACCGGTGCGCGAGCAGCGCGGCCGTCGACAGAGCGGCTTCGGTCATGCCCACGACCGGGCCCCATGCCGCCTCGCGGGCAGCGGGCACCCCCGTGTCGCCGAAGCACGCGACGACGTAGGCGTCGGGGCGCTCGGCCGCGTCGCCTGACTCGAGTCGCTGCACTTCGGCGAGCACCGACGCGGCACCGTGCACCTCGTCGATGTGGCTCTCGATGCTGGGCACTCCGTGCGCGGGGGTGACTCCGATGAGCTCGGTTCCGCGCCGGGCGACCGGCGTCGCGGCGGTGACGACGGAGGACGTCATCGCGGCGGTGACGTTGGGGTTGACGATCGCGATGCGCATCACCGCACCTCGCTTCGGGCGGTGCGATCGTGCGCTGCGGGGTGGCTCGTCGGGTGCGCCGCCAGCAGCCCGTCGATGCCGAACGCGCCGATGGCGACGCGAGCGGCCGCGGCGCCGGCTTCGGCCGCCGCGATCGGATCGCCGGTGAGCAGGTGCACCGCTGCGAAGGCGCCGCAGAATGCGTCTCCGGCGCCCGTGCTGTCGACGGGCTCGACCGGCGAGGCCGGCACCTCGACGACGGGAGCGGCGGAGTCGGCCAGCACGAGGCATCCGTTCTCGGCGCGCTTGATCACGACGACGGATGCGCCGCGCTCGGCGAACAGGCGCGCGGCCTTCTCGAGGTCGGTCGTCTGGGCCAGGGTCACGGCCTCGATCTCGCTGGGAAGGAAGACGTCGCACAGGCCGACCAGGTCGAGCAGGGCCTCACGGTTGCCCTCGAGGTAGTCCTCCTGGAGGTCGAGGTAGATCGTCGCGTCGGTGCGAGGGCGCAGCCACGGGCCCAGTGCGAGCTGGGACTCGAGGCTCATCGCCGAGACGAGGATGCCGGATGCGGAGAGCGCGGCGGAGTCGACGTCGGCCGGGTAGACGGAGAGCACATCGAAGTCGTCCTCCGAGGCGAGCATGTGCCAGGTCCGGGTGCCGTCGGCGTCGTAGGTGACGATGTTGCGCACGGTGGGCAGCTCGCGGGCGGGCAGGCCGTCGATGCCGACCCCGGCCGCCACGAGCGAGTCGAGCACGCCGTCGGGGAGATCCGTGCCGACGGGGGCGAGCATGCGCACCGAGTCGAGATGACGGCGGGCGGCCAGGGCGGCGTAGGCGGCGTCGCCTCCCATGGCGGGCTCGCTCGGCACGCCGTGGTGGACGGCGGTGTCGATGGTGAGGTTGCCGATACAGACGAGCGAGGGCGTCGCCGCGATCGGGTCAGCCACGAGGCACCTCCCCGGCCGCCTCGGCCTCGGCGGCCAGCTGGGCCTCGGCGGCGGCGAACTTGGCCATGCCGAGGTGGTAACCCACCAGCTGTGCGGCCGGCAGGTAGATCAACGGGCTGAGGGCCTCGTCGACAGCGGGCAGCTCGAACACCTCGTTCGCGTGCTCGGCGAAGGCGTTCTCAGCGACCGTGGTGAACACGTAGAGCTGGCCGCCGAAGCGTCGGGCGTCGGTGCCGGTGTCGACGGCGCGGGGGATGGACGGTCCGGTGGGGGCGATGAGGAACAGGGGCTCGCCGGGCTTCTGCGAGTTGTAGTGGTGGAACTCCTCGACCTCGACCTCGACGGCGTGATCCGGTGTGGTCTCCTTGATCTTCGCCGCACCGACGATGGCGGCGGCCCAGTTCGGCCCCGCAGACGAGAACAGATACATCGACCGGTGCGCCTCGGCGGCGGCGACGGCGGCGACCGGTGCGTCGAGGTTCTCCAGAACGCCGGCCATCAGGTCGGGCAGGCCGGCGAGGGTCTCCGCGAGCCGGGGGGCACGGGCGAGGCCGCGTCGGGTGCCGACCAGCACGGAGAGCCGGAAGAGCAGCGCGACGGCGGCCGTCGACGATTGGGTGGGCCAGCCCACGCGGGTGGCCTCGATCAGCAGCGTGCTCTGGCTCTCGACGTCGAGGGTCGAGCCGGGAGTGTTCGTGAGGGCGAGCGTCATTGCCCCGGCGTGCTGGGCGACGAGCGCCGCCTCGACCGTGCGAGTGGTCTCGCCCGAGCTCGACAGGGCGATCACCAGGCTGCGCCCCGTGACGAGGTGCGATCGGTAGTAGGCGAACTCGAGGCTCTGCACGGGTTCGCAGGCGACGCCGAGCATCTCCTCGAGGATGCTGCGCGCGGCGATCATCACCGCGAGGGAGTCACCGGCACCCACCAGGAAGACCCGGTCCAGCGATGCACCCGCGATGGTGGCGGCGAGCTCTGCGAGCGTCTTCTCATTGCGCAGCAGGGTGGCCCGGATGGCGTCGGGCTGCCCGAACATCTCTCCGCGCGTCGCCTCGACCCGGAAGCGGCGCTTGGGGTCGAGGGCGTCGTCGGTCGGGAGGGCGAGGATGCTCGCACGTTCCGCGGCCGACACACGCTCGACGACCTGCTTCTGCCGTGCGTCGAGGGGGCTGTCCGGTGCGAGAAGGGGGCTGTCGAGAAGAGGGCTGGGGGTGCTCATGGGATGCGGTGCTTTCGTGTCTCGGTTCGAGTGGGGCGTGTCGCTTCGACGGTCAGCTCTGGGCGAAGGCGCGAGCGGCGACGGGGTCGATCCGGGCGTCGTCGCCGGGCCCGGTCTTGATCGCGCTGCCGAGGATCGCGCCGTCGGATCCGGCTCGGGCGGTCGCGATGGTGCCCAGGGTGACGCGTCCGCCGATCAGGATGTCGACGTCGGGGCCGACGACGGCCTTGACTGCCGCGATGTCGGTCACGGCGTCGGCCACTCCGCTGTCGCGGGTCACGATGAGTGTCGAGGCTCCGCCGAACGACATCGCCTGCTGGGCCGCCCAGACCACGTCGCCGGTGAGAGCGCGGCTCGTGGCCTCGTGCGCATCCGCCCAGACCTCCACGTCGGAGCCGAGCAGGCGGCGGAGCATGGCCACCCGGTGCGCGCATCCCTCGATCCAGCCGTCTGGGCCCGCAGACACCCCGGTGAGTACCTTCACTCGAACGAACTGCGCACCGATGGCGTGGGCGATGGCGACGGAGGCCTCGCCGTCGTTGTGTCCGGCGACCACGCCGAGAGGGATGCTGACGGCCCGTCGCACCTGGGCGCCGACGACCGCCATGGCGGCGACCGTGGCCGGGCCCACCTGGTCGGGCTGGGGGTTGTCGCTGGCGTCCTGGATCATCACGTCGGTGAATCCCGCGTCGGCCAGCACGCGAGCGTCGTCAGCGGCGACGCGGGCGATCTCGAGCACCGAGGCGCCCGTGTAGTTGGCCGCCCCGGGAAGGGGTGGCAGGTGCAGCACGCCCACCAGGCGGAATGGTGGAGATTGCTCGCCGGTCTGAATGCCCATGACCAAACGGTATACAGTTTGATGTTTCAACCATGTTTCTAGCCGTAAACAACGTGTAACTACGCCAGATTGTATGCAGTCATACGCATCGCGCGATAAGTCGCTGGGAACGTGTCACAGGATCCCGGGGCGCCCGACGTCACTTCGTCCTACGCTGAAAACGTGCCCGACCTCTTCTGCGCCACCCTCGTCGTGCGCGACGCGGTGACCAAGCTCGACGCCCTGGCGATCGTGGCGCTGGCGACGGATGCGGTGGTCGCCGACGCGCGCACCGTACGGCCCCGGGTGGTGCTGCCGAACGGCGCGTGGGTGGAGGTCGAGATCCCGAAGTTCGGCGAACCACCGCCCCTGGCGCTCGACGTGTACTCCGAGCTGGGCGACGACCACGCCAAGATCGCCGCGCTCGCCCTGCTGGCACGCCTCGAGGAGCAGACCGCCTGGACGGTCAAGCCCGACTTCGTGCTCTGAGCCGACGCCGTCACCCGACCGACCGCGGCACCTTCTAGGCTTGAGCCGTGCCCTCCGTGTCCCTCACCCTGATCGGCAAGCCCGCCTGCCACCTCTGCGACGACGCCCGCGACGCGGTGCGCGGGGTGCTCGACGAGCTGGCGGCATCCGGCGACCCGGTCGAGACGGCGATCGAGGTCGAGGTGACCGAGCTGTCGATCCTCGACAACCCGGCCCTGATGGACGAGTTCGCCGAGGAGATCCCGGTCGTGATGATCGACGGGCGCATCCACACCATCTGGCGGGTCGAACGTGCCCGTCTCCGAACCGCCCTGCGGGAGGCCGCTTCATGATCCGCCACGTCGTCGCCTGGAAGACCGCCGCCACCGAACCGGCCGAGCGGGATGCGGCCACCGCCGAGATCACCCGACTGCTGTCGTCGTTGCCGCCGCTGATCCCGTCGATCTCGGCTCTGACGGTGGGGCCGAACATGGCCTACTTCGACACGAACTGGGACGTGGTGCTCGTGGCCGACTTCGAGACCCTCGCTGACCTCGACGCGTACCAGGTGCATCCGGAGCATCAGGCCGTGGTGCCCCGGATCAAGGCGCTCGTCGCCCAGCGGGCGGCCGTCGACATCGAGCTGTGAGCGCCCCCGCCGAGGTCGAGACGTCTCGGTTGCTGCTGCGACGCTGGCGGGTCTCCGATCGTGCGCCGTTCGCCGCGCTCAACGCCGATCCGGTGGTGATGGAGTACTTTCCGGCACCCCTCAGCCGGGCGGAGAGCGACGCGCTCGCCGACCGCATCGACAGCGGCTTCGACCGACGCGGGTTCGCGCCCTGGGCGGTGGAGGTGCGTGCCACCGGGCGGTTCATCGGTTTCACCGGCCTCCTGCCGATGCCGGAGGGGGTGCCGGGCGCCGGCGGCGTGGAGGTGGGCTGGCGGCTGGCTCGGGAGGCCTGGGGCCGGGGTTACGCGACCGAGGCGGCACAGGCATCCGTCGCCGTCGCCTTCGACCCGCTGGGGCTCGGGCTCGGCGAACTGAACTCGATCACCGCGGTGGGCAATCTGCGTTCGCGTGCCGTGATGGAACGACTCGGGATGCACCTGGCCGACTCGTTCGAGCACCCTCGCCTCGCCGAGGGCTCGCCCCTGCGGCCGCACGTGCGCTACGTGCTGACTGCGTCCGACGCGGAGGGCGCAGCGACAGGAGCCGACGCCGACGGGACTGCGACGCCTACGGTGTGAGGCGCGTGGGGCCGCGGAAGAGGTAGACCACTTCGCGCAGGTTGGTCTGGTGCAGCATGAGCATCAGCACGCGCGAGAGGCCCATGCCGAACCCGCCGTGCGGCGGCACGCCGTAACGGAAGAAGTCGAGGTAGAAGTCGAGCTCCTCCGGGTCGAGCCCCTTCTCCTTGGCCTGCTCGATCAGCACCTCCACGCGGTGCTCGCGCTGGGCGCCGGTGGAGATCTCGACGCCGTTGTACACGAGGTCGTAGCTGTTCGTGAGCGTCTCATCGGCGGCGTTGCGCATGTGGTAGAACGGCCGGATGCTCGCGGCGTAGTCGGTGAGGAACACGAAGTCGTGCCCGTAGGTCTCCTTGACGTAGGCGGCGATCTGGCGCTCGCCCTCCGGGTCCATGTCGTCGTCTTCACGGGGCACCACGTAGCCGCGGTCGGCCACGATCTGCTTGGCCTCGGCGAGCGGGATGCGCGGGAAGGGCTGGGTGGGCACCTCGATGTCGATGTCGAAGAGCGCCTTGATCTCCTCGCCGTGCTTCTCCTTGACGGCCTTCAGACCGGCCACCATCAGCTCCTCGTGCAGCTGCATCACGTCTTCGTGCGAGTCGATCCAGGAGATCTCCGCGTCGACGCTGGTGAACTCGGTGGCATGGCGGCTGGTGAACGACGGGTCGGCGCGGAAGGCGGGGCCCACCTCGAACACCTTGCCGAAGCCGGCCGGCTGCGCCATCTGCTTGAAGAACTGCGGGCTCTGCGAGAGGTAGGCCTTGGTGTCGAAGTACTCCACCTCGAACAGCTCGGCGCGCGACTCGGAGGCCGAGGCCATGAGCTTGGGGGTGTGGATCTCGATGAAGTCGTGCTCGACCCAGTAGGTGCGCCAGGCGTGCTCGAGGGTGGTCTGCACGCGGAAGACGAGGTTCTGCTCGGGGCGGCGAAGGTCGAGGAAGCGCCAGTCCATGCGCTTGTCGATGCCGGAGTCAGCCGCGATGGGCGTCTCGGGGATGGCGGCGGTGACGAGCTCGAGGGTGGCGAGCTTCACCTCGATGCCGCCGAGCTTCACCCGCTCGTCGTGCTTGAGCTCGCCGGTGACGGTGATGAAAGAGCCCTGGGCGAGACCGGAGATGATCTCGGCGACGGCTTCGGTGTCGTCGTTGCGGGGGTTCACGAGCTGAACCGCGCCCGACTCGTCGCGCAGCACGACGAACTGCACCTTCTTCTGGTCGCGAACGGTGTCGACCCAGCCCGAGACGGTGACGGGGCCGTCTTCGAGGGCGGAGAGGTTCTTGACGAGGGTGCGTGGGGTGCGTTCAGTCACGGTAGTGAAGTCTACCCGCGCCGCCGCAGGCGCGAAGGCGGCGGCGGCGCGGGGACCGAGCGGGCCGGACTGCACGCCGGTCGGCTCGGAGCTGAGCGGGCCGGACTGCGCGCCGGCGGGCTCAGGGATCAGGGGTTCAGGCCTTCGAGGCCGGGATGCGACGGTAGCCGTCGGTGCGCACGGCGCGGACGGTGGCGGCGATGCCGGCGAGGGAGACGAGAGCGAATGCGGAGAGTGTGATGAGGGTCATGAGTAAGCCTTTCTGACCTCTAGTTTTCCGCTCAGCACTGTTCAGCACAATCTCATAGTTCTACACATCTGGTGAAGCGCAGCTTCACGATGGGAGCAGTCTCGGCCTCTCGGCAAAAGCTCGGGTGGGGCGCTCGTAGAATTGACCGGTGTCCGCCCGCCAGATCCATCTCGTCCGTCACGGTGAAGTCTTCAACCCGAACGGCGTGCTCTACGGTCGCATCCCCGGCTTCGGCCTCTCCGAGCTCGGCCACCGCATGGCGGCGTCAGCGGCCGCCGACCTCGTCGAGCGCGATCGGCCCATCGCGTACCTCTATACGTCACCGTTGCAGCGGGCGCGCGAGTCGGGTCGCCCGATCGCCGAGGCGCTCGAGCTCGAACCCGCCATCGAAGACCGCATCATCGAGCCCACCAACGCCTTCGAAGGGCGACGGATGTCGGGCCCCGGCGGAGCCCTCCGCGATCCGCGCATGTGGCGCTTCCTCTGGAACCCGTGGCTGCCCGCGTGGGGAGAGCACTTCACGAGCATCGCGGCCCGCATGCGCGCGGCCATGACGGATGCGCACGGCCGGGCCGAGGCATCCGGTGTCGAGGGCGACATCGTGATGGTGAGTCACCAGTTGCCCATCTGGATGGCGCACCGCTCCATCGTGGGCGAGGCTCTGCCGCACGATCCGCGAAAGCGCCGGTGCGCCCTGTCGAGCATCACCAGCTTCGAGCTGCGCGACGGCCGCCTCGTGGAGGTCGGGTACACCGATCCGGCCGCCGGTCTGCAGGCCTCGGCCACCGATGTGGGGGCCGTATGAGCGCGCACAGCTCGGCCCGCACCGGAACCCGAACCCGCGCCCGGGTCGCACTCGCCGCCGGCCTCGCGGCCGTGGCGCTGCTGCTCGCGGGCTGTGCCAACGACCCGCTGGCCGACCAGTACCTGCAGGGCAGCAACAAGGGCTACATCTCGGGCGACGGAACCGTCACCGAGATCGACGAGGCCGACCGCGGCGAGCCCATCGCGTTCCAGGGCACCGACGAGAACGGCGACGCCATCAGTTCCGCCGACTACGCCGGCCAGGTGCTGGTGCTCAACTTCTGGTACGCCGGCTGCGCCCCGTGCCGCGCCGAGGCCCCCGACCTCGAGAAGCTCAGCACCGAGTACAAGGGCGCCGGCGCCACGTTCCTGGGCGTGAACGTGCGCGACCAGGCGGCCACCGCGCGGTCGTTCGCCGAGACCTACGGCGTGAGCTACCCCTCGATCGTCGACACCGACGGCGCCATGCAGTACGCCTTCGCCGGCACGGTGGCGCCGAACGCGGTGCCGACCACCCTCGTGCTCGACACCCAGGGCCGGGTGGCCGCGCGCATCCTGGGCCGGGTGAGCGACCCCTCGATTCTGGACACCCTGATCAAGACGAGCCTCGGCACGCTGCCGGCCTCGACTCCGGCGGCCTCCTCGACGCCCGCCGCGACGGCCGGCTGAGCGTGAACAATCCCTTCGCCGAGGTGGTGCTGAGCGGGCAGCTGCTGCTCGCCATCCCGATCGCGCTGCTCGCCGGCCTGGTGTCGTTCGCGTCGCCGTGCGTGCTACCGCTCGTGCCGGGGTACCTCGGCTACGTGAGCGGAATCGCCGGGCCGCGGGCCGTGGCGGGCAACTCGACCCCGACCGCCGGGGAGGCGCGAGTCGCCGCGAAGGCGGCCCGGCGACGGATGCTCCTCGGCATCGCGCTGTTCGTGCTGGGCTTCTCGGTGGTGTTCCTGGCCTACTCGGCGGCCTTCGGGGCGCTCGGTACCTGGCTGTTCCGCTGGCAGGACCTGCTCACCCGCATCATGGGCGTGGTGGTGATCGCGCTCGGCCTGGTGTTCATCGGCCAGTTCGGCTTCCTGCAGCGCACCATCAAGCCACGTTGGCAGCCCGCCACCGGCCTCGCCGGGGCGCCCATCCTGGGCATCGTGTTCGGCCTGGGCTGGACGCCGTGCATCGGTCCGACCCTCGGCGCCATCCAGGCTCTCAGCCTCACCAGTGGCTCGGCCTGGAGCGGCGTGCTGCTGGGCCTGTTCTACTGCATCGGGCTCGGCGTGCCCTTCCTGCTGGTGGCGCTGGGGCTGGACTGGGTGACGGGGTCGGTCGCCTTCCTTAAGCGCCACATCCGCACCATCAACATCGTCGGCGGGGCCGTGCTCGTCGTGATCGGACTGCTCATGGTGACCGGCCTCTGGACGATCTGGATCTACGAGCTGCAGGCGGTGATCTCCGGTTTTGTCCCGTCCATCTGATCACATCGACTCCGCCGACGAGCGGGCGCGGCCCGCCCGCGACAGCGACGACATCACGCAGCCCAAGCTCGGGCCCGTCGGCTGGCTGCGCTGGTTCTGGCGGCAGCTCACGAGCATGCGCACCGCGCTGTTCCTGCTGCTGCTGCTCGCGCTCGCCGCCGTGCCAGGGTCGCTCGTGCCGCAGCGCGCCGCCGATCCGAACGGCGTCACCCAATACTTCGTCGACAACCCCGACCTCGCTCCCGTGCTCGACAAGGTGCAGGCGTTCGACGTGTACACCTCGGTGTGGTTCTCGTCGATCTACCTGCTGCTGTTCGTGTCGTTGATCGGATGCGTCATCCCGCGCACGAAGCACCACTTCGACGCGCTCCGGGCCAAGCCGCCGCGCACCCCGGCCCGGCTGTCGCGGCTCGCCGGCTTCACCACGCGCGACGTGCAGCCCGCCGACGGAGCCTCCCCGGCCTCGGTGATCGACTCGGCCCGCACCCTGCTGAAGCGCCAGCGCTACCGCACCGTGGTGTTCACGGGGGCCGACCGCAAGACGGGGCTCGAGACGGTGTCGGTGTCGGCCGAGCGCGGCTACATGCGCGAGACCGGCAACCTCGTGTTCCACTCGGCGCTCGTCGGCATCCTGATCACCGTGGGAGTGGGCGGCGGGTTCGGCTACCAGGGCCAGCGCGTGGTGGTGGAGGGGCAGACCTTCGTGAACACCCTGCTCGCCTACGACTCCTTCAACCCGGGGCGCTTCTTCGACGACGACGCCCTCTCGCCGTACCAGATCACCCTCGACTCCTTCTCGGCCACCTACGAGACGCAGTCGCTGAAGGCGTTCGGCCAGCCGCTGGACTACGACGCGGCGGTGAGCACGACGGATGCCGACGGCAACCCGTCTGAGGCGAACATCAAGGTGAACGACCCGCTGAAGATCGGCGGCACCGACGTGTACCTGCTCGGAAACGGGTACGCCCCCACCATCACGGTGCGGAACCCGGCCGGCGACGTGGTGTTCACCGACTCGGTGCCGTTCCTGCCGCAGGACGCCAACCTCACCTCGCTCGGCGTGGTGAAGGTTCCCGACGGCCTGCCGGAGCAGGTGGGCATGATCGGGTTCTTCTACCCGACCCAGTCGGAGGCGTCATCCGGGGTCTACTTCTCGACCTTCCCCGACCTGCAGTACCCCGTGCTCACCCTCAACGTGTACGACGGCGACCTGGGGCTGAACGACGGCGTGCCCGCCTCGGTGTACTCGCTCGACACCGACACCATGACGCAGCTCACAGGAGGCTCCACCGGGGTCGACTCGATCGAGCTCAAGCCGGGTGAGACGGCCGACCTGCCGAACGGGCTCGGCACGGTGTCGCTGGACGACGTGAAGCGCTTCGCCTCGTTCGACGTGCACCACGACCCGACCCAGGGCTGGGTGCTGCTGTTCGCCATCCTCGTGCTGGCGGGCCTGCTGACGTCGCTGTTCATCCCGCGCCGCCGCGTGTGGGTGAAGGCGACGGAGCGCCCCGACGGCTCCGTGCACGTCGAATACGCCGGACTGGCGCGTGGTGACGACCCCCGACTGGTGGAGGCCGTGGCGGCCCTCGCCGACAAGCACCTTCCCGGCCCACCCCCCGAAACCAAGGCTTAGGCTTCTACCGTGACGCAAACCCTCGACGAGATCTCGATCATCCTCATCTACTCGGCCATGGCCGTGTACGCGCTCGCGTTCATCGCGTTCGCGCTCGATCTCGCACGGCGGTCGTCGACGGTGAAGACGGCGGTTTCCGCGGCGTCTGCGACTTCGTCTGCGTCTGCGTCTTCGTCTGCTTCCGACGCTGAGCTCGCGACGGTGGGGGCGGATGCCAGCGCCGCGTCAGGCGGGTCGGTCTCGTCGTCGAAGCGCCCGGCACGGGCATCCGGTGCCGCGCTGCCCGACGAGTCGGGACTGGTGTCGCTGGCCGGCGTCGACGCCGCGGGCAAGCGCTCGATCGCACTGCGGCTCGGGGTGTCGTTCACCATCCTGGCCTTCGTCATCCAGCTGGCCGGCGTCATCCTGCGCGGCGTGGCCGCCTCGCGGGTGCCCTGGGCCAACATGTACGAGTTCTCCATCACCGGCACGCTGCTGATCGTGATGGTGTTCCTGATCGTGCTGCTGCGCGAAGACCTGCGGTTCCTCGGCACCTTCGTCACCGGCCTCGTGCTCATCCTGCTCGGGGTCTCGACGCTCAACTACTACGTGAGCGTGGCACCGCTGCCGCCGGCACTGCAGTCGGCCTGGCTCGTCATCCACGTGCTGGTGGCCATTCTCGGCACGGCGTTCTTCGCGCTCGGCGGCGCTCTCTCCGTCATCCAGCTGCTGCAGACCCGAGGCGACTCAGTGTCGCGCATCGCCTCGGCCCTGCGACTGCGGTTCTTGAAGACGCTGCCCGACGCCGAGACGCTGGAGCGCCTGGCCTACCGCGTGAACATCGTGGGCTTCGTGTTCTGGACCTTCACGCTCATCGCCGGCGCCGTCTGGGCCGAGCGCGCCTGGGGCCGGTACTGGGGCTGGGACACCAAAGAGGTGTGGACCTTCATCATCTGGGTCATCTACGCCGGGTACATCCACGCCAGGGCCACGCGCGGCTGGCGCGGTTCGCGGTCGGCGTGGCTGGCCATCGTGGGGTTCGCGGCGGTGCTGTTCAACTTCGGCATCGTGAACGTGTTCTTCAAGGGGCTGCACGCGTACTCGGGGCTGTAGGCCTTCGGCTCGGGCCTCGGGCCTTCGACCCGGGCGCTAGACCTCGCCGAGCAGGGCGTGGGTTCGGGCGACTCGTTCGGCCCACCACCGCCGACGTGCATCCGGTGCGCGGTGACGCTCGAGCAGGGCTGCATCGACACGCGGGCGTTCCACCGGGATGCTGCCGCCGTGCGGCACGAGGCTCTGCGCCGGGCCGACCACGTCGCCCGTGAAGAGGTCGACGGTCGCGAGCCCGCAGTCGAACTCGAGTGAGGGCAGGGCCGCGGCCAGATGTGCGCCCATCGCGATACCCACCGAGCTCTCCAGGGCCGAGGAGACGACCGCGGGCAGCCCGGCCTCGGCCACGATGCGGAGGGCGCGGGCGACTCCGCCGAGGGGCTGCGCCTTCACCACGATGAGATCCGCGGCGCCCGCACGGGCGACGGCCACCGGGTCGTCGGCCTTGCGAACGCTCTCGTCGGCGGCGATCAGGATGTCGAGCGAGTCGCCGACGCGCTGCCTGATCTCGACGAGCTCTTCCACGCTCGCGCACGGCTGCTCCACGTACTCGAGGTCGAACTCGGCGAGGCTCCGGATGGCGTGCTCGGCCTCGTCGACGTTCCAGCCGCCGTTCGCGTCGATGCGCACGCGGCCCTCGTCGCCCACCACCTCGCGGGCCCGACGCACCCTCGCGACGTCGTCGGCGAGCGTCTGGCCCCGTTCGGCCACCTTCACCTTGACGGTGCGGCAGCCGTCGTAGTGGGCGAGCACCTCGTCGACCTGCCCGGCAGGCACGGCGGGCAGCGTCGCGTTCACCAGGATGCGGTCTCGGTGGAGGGCCGGCAGGTCGTGCCAGCCGAAGGCGGTCGCGGCGGCGAGCCAGGTGCTCGCCTCAGCGTCGTCGTACTCGAGGAAGGGGGAGAACTCGGTCCAGCCCTTCGGCCCGTCGAAGAGCGCGAGCTCACGCACCGTCTGGCCGCGAAAACGGGTGTGCAGCGGGATGGCGACCACGTGCATCCGGTCGAGCAGGTCGGCGGCAGAGGGGTCGTCGGCCCTCAGGGTCGGGCGGTGCTGGGCGTCTTCCACAGCACCAGTCTCGCCCCCGCATCATCTCTCCACAATCACCCCCTCCACGGCTCCGGGCGGCAGCACCCGCGTAACCTTGCAGCATGACCGACAGCGCCTTCGTCTCCGAGATCTTCGACCCCGCCGAGTGGGTGGTGGCCCCCGGCTCAGAGGGGTTCACCGACATCACCTACCACCTCGACGTGCGGGGAACGGTGGCGCGCGTCGCGTTCAACCGACCCGAGGTGCGCAACGCCTTCCGGCCCAAGACGGTCGACGAGCTGTACGCCGCGCTCGACGACGCGCGGCAGAACCCCAAGGTGGGAGTGGTGCTGCTCACCGGCAACGGGCCGAGCCCGCGCGACGGCGGCTGGGCGTTCTGCAGCGGAGGTGACCAGCGCATCCGGGGTCGCGACGGCTACAAGTACTCAGAAGAAGAGACGGCGGCGGGCATCGACCCGGCGCGTGCAGGCCGGTTGCACATCCTCGAGGTGCAGCGGCTCATCCGGTTCATGCCCAAGGTGGTCATCGCGGTGGTGCCCGGGTGGGCGGCCGGCGGCGGGCACTCGCTGCACGCGGTGTGCGACCTCACCATCGCGAGTGCGGAGCACGGTCGTTTCAAGCAGACGGATGCGGATGTCGGCTCGTTCGACGCCGGTTACGGCAGTGCCTATTACGCCCGCCAGATCGGGCAGAAACTCGCTCGGGAGGTGTTCTTCCTCGCCGAGGAGTACAGCGCGCAGCGCGCGTACGAGATGGGGGCGGTGAACAAGGTGGTGCCGCACGAGCAGCTCGAGCGCGAGGCGCTGGTGTGGGCGCGGGTGATCCTCGGCAAGTCGCCCACCGCCATCCGCATGCTCAAGTACGCGTTCAACGCGGTCGACGACGGGCTCGTGGGCCAGCAGATCTTCGCCGGCGAGGCCACCCGCCTTGCCTACGGCAGCGACGAGGCGGTGGAGGGGCGCGATGCGTTCCTCGAGAAGCGCTCGCCCGACTGGTCGTCGTTCCCGTACCACTTCTGATGTCGAGGCCGCTCGAGGTTCTCTCCGGGCTCGGCGCGCGGGAGCTGACCGCTCGGCTGCGGGTGGCGCTGGCGAACGAGGGGCCGGCGCTGCTGCCGCGCGAAGGTGGGCGTGGTGGAGCGGGGGGTGCGGCTGCACCGGCGGCGGGCGGCGGCGGTGTTCCGCTGGGCGACGCGGGGGGCGAGCGGGCGGTTCCGGTGCCGGCCGAGGTTCCGAAGGCGGTGTCGGTCGTCATCGAGACGTCGGGGTCGACCGGGGTGCCCAAGCGCGTGGCCCTCAGCTCGGATGCGCTGCTGGCCTCGGCCGCCGCCTCCGAACAGGCGCTCGGCGGGCCGGGTCAATGGCTGCTGGCGCTGCCCACCCACTACGTCGCGGGGGTGCAGGTGCTGGTGCGGTCGATCGCGGCCGGCACCGAGCCGGTCGTGCACCCGTCGGGCAGTTTCTCGCCGGGGGTGTTCGCCGATCTGACTGCTCGACTCGAGCATCCGCTGCGGTTCACGTCGCTGGTTCCGGCGCAGCTCGCCCGGCTGGTCGAGGCAGCGGAGGCCGATCGCGGCATCCGGCGTCTGGTGGCCCGTCTCGACGGCATGCTCGTGGGCGGCCAGGCGCTCCCGGAGCCGCTGCGCGAGCGCGCGCTCGACCTGGGCTTCGCGGTGATCAGAACCTACGGGGCCAGCGAGACGGCCGGTGGCTGCGTGTACGAGGGCCGCCCGCTCGGTCGCACCCTGGTGCGGGTGCACGAGGGCGAACTCGAGATCTCGGGCCCCACGCTCGCCGAGGGTTACCTGGGCGACGAGGTGCTCACGGCCGAGCGGTTCCGCACGGCCGACGGCCGACGCTGGTACCGCACGAGCGACGGCGGCACGGTGGTCGACGGCGTCGTCTCGGTGACGGGGCGCCTCGACGACCTCATCATCTCGGGTGGCATCAAGGTGTCGCTCGGCCGCGTCGAACGCGTGGTGCAGGGCCTGCCGGGCTTCGAGGGAGCGGTGGTGGTGCCGCGCGCCAGCGAGCGCTGGGGCCAGGTGGGCGTGGTGGTGCTCGAGGGTGCGCCCACGGCACAGGGGGGTGTTGGCGCACGTGAGGGTGGAGCCGAGCGTGTGGGGGCGTCGGCGGCGGGTTCACGTGCGCGAACCGGCGGCGGGGCAGCGGGCGCGGGCGGGGGCGCCGGTGCCGAGGCCGGTGCCGAGGGGGCGGTCGTCGTGGAGGTGGCGGGCGAGCGGGTGGAGCGGGTGCGCGCGGCCGTGGTGGCCGTGGCGGGGCGGGCGGCGGCGCCGGCGGCGGTGGTGTTCGTGCCCGAGCTGCCCCGGCTGTCGTCGGGCAAGCCCGACCGGCGGCTGATCGAGCAGCGGGTGGGCGAGACCCCTCCACAGGCGCGGGTCATAGCGAATCCATCCACAGCTCACGTCGGGCATTCAGGCCTCGAACCCACCGGCGAATAGAATCAGCCCGATGTCCAGAACCAAGAAGCGCCCCTCGGGCCACCCCGCCCGCACCTCGGCCCGCACCGCGCAGCGCCCGGCACCGGCCGGCCCACGCTCGGCCGCCGGTGCGTGGATCGCGGGAGCCCGCATCCGAACTCTCACGCTCGGCGTGGCCCCCGTGGCCATCGGCACCGGAGCGGGCATGGTGGCCACCGACTTCGACATCTCGAAGGTGCTCGTGGGGCTCTGCCTGCTCGTGGCGATCTTCCTGCAGATCGGCGTGAACTACGCCAACGACTACTCCGACGGTGTGCGTGGCACCGACGACGTGCGGGTCGGCCCTCCGCGTCTCACCGGCTCAGGGCTCGTACCGGCGAAGCGGGTGCTCGCGGTGGCGTTGGGCTTCTTCGGCCTGGCCGCGGCATCCGGAATCGTGATCGTCGTGATCACCGGGCACTGGTGGCTGCTCATCGTCGGCGCCGCTGCCATCGCGGCGGGCTGGTTCTACACCGGCGGCAAGCATCCGTACGGCTACTACGGCCTCGGCGAGGTGTTCGTCTTCGTGTTCTTCGGGCTGGTGGCCACGGCGGGCACCACGTTCATCCTCGCGGGAGACGTGAACTTCGAGAGCTGGGCGGGTGGCGTGGCCGCGGGGGCGATCGCCTGCGCGGTGCTGATGGCCAACAACATCCGCGACATCGATCAAGACCGGTTGGTGAAGAAGCGCACGCTGGCCGTGCTCATCGGGCGCACGGCGTCGCGCATCGTCTACGTGTTCTGGCTGCTGGTGGCCTACGGCGTGCTGGCGTTCTTCGCGCAGATCTACCCGAAGGCGTGGCTGGTGTTCTTCACCCTGCTGCTCACGGTGCCGGCCACGATCATCATGTTCACCGCGAAGAAGCCGCGCGAGTACGTGACGGTGCTGCAGCTGACGAGCCTGTTCGGGCTGCTCTACGGAATCGGTCTCGGGCTCTCGTTCGCCTACTGACGTTCGCCTACTGAGCTGCCGTGCAGCTGAAGGCGGTTCGCCTCCCCGGTCCCGTCAGACGGCGGGGCGGTCGGTGCGGTCGACCGCGTCGTCTTCGACGTCTTCGTCTTCACGGCCGGCTGCAGGTGCCGGGCTCGCGGCCTGGCCGCGGTTCTGGCGGGCCTCGAACAGCGTGCGCGACGCGGCCTCTCGCGGCTTCCGCAGGAAGATGATCGAGATGCACAGCGAGATGATGGCGGCGATCACAGCCGCGATCCACGGCTCGAGCTGCAGCAGGAGCAGCAGGGCGAGCACGACGGCGAAGACCCCCAGGCGGATGAGGGTGTACACGAGCCAAGTTCGTCCGGGATTCACGACCACGAGTCTAGAACGCGCTGCCTGACCGCCGCCTCGAAGGAGGGCGCAGCGTGCAGCCGACAGTCTGCCCGCGCGCAGTCCGCTCCCACGTCGCGGGCGTACAGTTGCAGCATGGCTCGCGTACTCCTTGCCCTCGTCATCGTGGTCGTGGCATTCACCGTGTACGCCCTCGTCGACTGCCTGATGGTTCCGAAGTCGAGGGTGAAGGCTCTGCCGCGGGTCGCGTGGGTCTTCATCATCCTTCTGTTCACGCCCATCGGTGGAATCCTGTGGCTGCTCATCGGCCGCGGACGCCGATCGAACACCCCGCCCTCCCGCGCGCTCGGCCCCGACGACGATCCCGACTTCCTCGGCACCATCCGCCCTGTTCACGATCCGGTCGACGAGGAGCGCCTCCGCGACCTCGAGAAGCGCCTCGCCGAGACCGACGACGAGCAGGACAACCCCCGCGCCGACCGGTGACCACCGGCACCACCGGCCCCGGCCCCGGCACCAGCCCCGCCGCCACGTTCGCCGCCCGACTCGTGACCGCGTTCGTCGACCTCGGCGTGCGCCACGCGATCGTCTCGCCGGGCTCGCGCTCGCAAGCGCTCGCCCTGGCCCTGGCAGACGCCGAGGCACGAGGCCGCATCTCCCTGCACGTGCGCATCGACGAGCGCGCCGCCGCCTTCACGGCACTCGGCATCGCCCGCGAGTCAGGGCTCCCGGCCCTCGTGGTCACCACCTCGGGCACGGCCGTGGCGAACCTGCTGCCCGCGGTCGTCGAGGCGAGTCACTCGGGCGTGCCGATGATCGTGCTGAGTGCCGACCGGCCCGCGCGACTCCGCGGCACGGGCTCGAACCAGACCACGTGGCAGCCGGGTATGTTCGGCCGTTTCGTGCGTGCCGAGCTCGACGTCGAGCCTCCCCGGCCGGGGGCGATTCCGGATGCCCGTTCCCTGGCCTCGGCGGTGTTCGAGACCTCGCTGGGCCGCACCCCGGCGGCGCCTGGCGACTCCCTCCGCGGTGCCGGCCCGGTGCACCTCAACCTCCAGTTCGTCGAGCCCCTGTCGGGTGCGGTCGAGCCGGATGAGAGGCCCGACGCGGAGGACGTGGGGTCGCCGGCCCCGGCTGCCGAGCCGGTCATCTCGTCGGCCCGGGCATCCGTCGGTCGTGCCCTGCACCTCGAGCGCGGACCCCGCACGCTCGTGATCGCCGGAGCCGACGCCGGCGAACGCGCGAACGCCTTCGCCCTCGCGGCGGGCCTCCCGCTGGTGGCGGAGGTGTCGAGCGGTGCGCGGTTCGGCCCGAACCTGGTGGCGAGTTACCGCACGCTGCTCGACCACGAGGATTTCGGCGGCCGCGTGCAGCGGGCCGTGGTGTTCGGCCACCCCACTCTCAGCCGGCAGGTGGCGGCACTGCTGGCCCGCGACGACGTCGACACCGTCGTGGTGAGGGGAGCGGGCGAGGCCGTGCTCCCGCATCCGGATGCCGTGGTCGTCGACGAGATCACCGCCGACCCGGAGGACCGCAGCGACCGCGCGGCCCGCGCCTGGGCGGGCCAGTGGGTGTTCGCCGGCCGTGAACTGCTCGAGCAGCAGGCCTCGGTCGACGAGGTGGCGCCCCCGCTCGTGACGACGGGCGGCTCGGCCGACCTCGCCGGGGCCCGCGACTACGCCAAGGGCGAGCTGGCGGCGCTGCGGGCCCCCGTGACCCGCCGGTACCTGGCCGATTCGCTCTGGCGCGCCACCTGGCCGCACGACCGGCTCGTGCTCGGGGCGTCGCGGCTGATCCGCGAGGTCGACGCGGCGGTGGGCGGCAAGAAGATCGTCGTGCACGCCAACCGCGGGCTCGCCGGCATCGACGGAACGGTCTCGACGGCGATCGGCATCGCGCTCGCGGCGTCCGATCCCGGCGGCGGTGCCCGCACCGGCACCACGCGCGTGCTGCTCGGCGACGTCACGCTGCTGCACGACGTCGGCGGGCTCAACCTGCCACCGGGCGAGCCGCGGCCACGGGTGCAGGTGGTGGTGGGCAACGACGGTGGCGGCACCATCTTCGACGGCCTCGAAGTCGCCGGCACGGCGGCCCGCGATCCGTTCGACCGGGTGATGTTCACCCCGCAGCAGGTCGATCTGGCGGCGCTCGCGCAGGCGTTCGGCTGGTCGTACCGCTCGGTCGCCACGCGGGGCGACCTCGATTCGGTGCTCGCCTCGCCGGCGGCCGGGCTCAGCCTGGTGGAGGTTCCGCTCGCGCGCTGATCGTCGCGTCTCCTCCTGCACCGCACCCGGGCTCCGGATGTCGTCCACAGACCTGACCCGGATGACCGTGCTGTCAGCCCCGCGAACTAGGCTCGTCTCGTGACAGACGCTCCCGCATCCGCAGCCCTCGACACCCTGAGCCGCGTCTTCGGATACGACTCCTTCCGGGGCGACCAGGCCGAGGTCATCGATCACGTCATCGCGGGCGGCGACGCCGTGGTGCTCATGCCCACCGGCGCGGGCAAGTCGCTCTGCTACCAGGTGCCCTCGATCGTTCGCCCGGGCACCGGTGTGGTGGTGTCGCCGCTCATCGCGCTCATGCACGATCAGGTCGAGGCCATGAAGGCGGTGGGCGTCAAGGCGGCCTTCCTCAACTCCACTCAGGATGCGGCGGAGCGCGCCGAGGTGGAGCGCGATTACCTGGCCGGCTCGCTCGATCTGCTCTACGTCGCCCCCGAGCGGCTGTCGTCCGAGAGCACGAAGCGGTTCCTCGACGGCGGCGAGATCGCCCTGTTCGCCATCGACGAGGCGCACTGCGTGTCGCAGTGGGGTCACGACTTCCGGCCCGACTACCTGGCGCTGGCCGAGCTCGCCGAGCGGTGGCCCGATGTGCCGCGCATCGCGCTCACGGCCACGGCCACCGAGGCCACGCACAAAGAGATCACGCAGCGGCTCTCGCTCGGTGACGCGCGCCACTTCGTGGCGAGCTTCGACCGGCCCAACATCCAGTACCGCATCGATCCGAAGGTGGAGGTGCGCAAGCAGCTGTTGTCGTTCATCCGCTCGGAGCACTCGGGCGACGCCGGGATCGTCTACGCGATGTCGCGCAACACGGTCGAGAAGACGGCGGAGTTCCTGGCGGCCAACGGGGTCGACGCCATGCCCTACCACGCGGGGCTCGACGCGCGGTTGCGTGCCCGAACTCAGGCGCGGTTCCTGCGCGACGAGGGTGTCGTGATCGTGGCCACCATCGCGTTCGGCATGGGCATCGACAAGCCCGATGTGCGGTTCGTGGCCCACATCGACCTGCCGAAGTCGGTGGAGGGGTACTACCAGGAGACGGGTCGCGCGGGCCGTGACGGGCTGCCGTCCACCGCGTGGATGGCCTACGGCCTGAACGACGTGGTGCAGCAGCGGCGCATGATCGACGAGTCGCCGGGCGATCTCGCCCACCGACGCCGGCTCTCGGCCCACCTCGACGCCATGCTGGCCCTCTGCGAGACCGTCGACTGCCGGCGGGTGAACCTGCTGGGCTACTTCGGGCAGAAGAGTGAGCCGTGCGGCAACTGCGACACCTGCCTCACGCCTCCCGAATCGTGGGACGGCACGGTGGCGGCGCAGAAGCTGCTCTCGACCGTGGTGCGCCTTGAGCGGGAGCGCAACCAGCGGTTCGGGGCCGGGCACCTCATCGACATCCTGCGCGGCAAGCGCACCGATCGGGTGGGCCAGTGGGGGCACGACGCGCTGAGCACCTGGGGCATCGGCGCCGATCTCGGCGAACAGCAGTGGCGAGGCGTCGTGAGGCAGCTGCTGGCGCAGAGCCTGCTCGCGGTGAACGACGACGGCTACGGCACCCTCGTGATCACGCCCGAGAGCGCGGCGGTGCTCTCGGGGTCGCGCACCGTGCAGTTGCGCAAGGAGCCGGAGCGTCCGGCGCGTTCGAGCTCGGGTTCCGGTGCGGGGTCGGGGTCTGGCGGCGGTCGCGGCAGCGGTCGCGCCTCGGCGGCGAAGGCGGAGCTCTCCGAGGCCGACGCGGAGCTCTTCGAGGAGCTCCGGGCCTGGCGGGCCGCTACGGCGCGGGCGCAGGGCGTTCCGGCGTACGTCGTGTTCCACGACGCGACGCTGGCGTCGGTGGCGGCGCTGCGTCCGGGCTCGGTGGCCGAGCTGGAGGGCGTGGCCGGCATCGGCGATCGCAAGCGGGAGTCGTACGGAGCCGGACTCGTGGAGGTCGTGACGTCGGGGACGTTCGATCCGGAGTCGGTCGCCGGCGCCGCCGTCGCGACCTCCGGTGCTTCGGGCGCCTCCGGCGATGGTGGCGGCGAGGGCGGTGCGGATGCGCGGTCCGGCTCCCCGGCCGCATCGAGCCGGTCCGGAGGTGCCCGCTCGGGTGGGTCCGCCTCGGGCCGCTCCGGTGGCGCGGGCGGTTCCCGCTCCGGTGCCGCTCGCGGTGGGCGCAGCGGCGGTTCGTTCGCCGATCGCAATGGCGGTTCCGGCAACGGAGGCCGCCGCAGCGGGGCCACGCGTTTCACGTCGGCCCCGGAGGCGGAGCCCTTCTTCGACGACGTGCCACCCGACGAGTTCCCGCCCGACGACGGCCCCTTCTACGACGACATCCCGCCCTACGACGACGCCGAGGCTCCGCCTCTGCACCCCTGACCCACCGGGGCGGGCGCCCTGTGAGACGCCGGCACCGCGATGCCGATCAGCTCCGCGCGGCCAGCAGGTCCTGCATGTACTGGATCTCGCCCGACTGCGCGAACACGATGGCGTTCGCCAGCGCGACCACGAGCGGATTCGTGGTGCGGTCGAGTGCGGCGTTCGCCATCTCCACGCCGCCCTGGTGGTGCGCGATCATCAGCTGGAGGAAGAACCTCTCCGCCTCGACCCCGGAGAGTTCCGAGAGCCGCTCCAGGTCGGCGTCGGTGGCCATGCCGGGCATGGGCTGGCCGGGAACCATGTCGTCCGAGCCGGTGCCGGCCGTGTGCGCGTGACCTGAGTCGTCGGCGCCGCCGAGCGTGGGTTGCAGCATCCACGTCATCGCCGGCTGGGTCGACGCCTGGGGCAGGCCCCAGAGATTCAGCCAGGCGTACATCTGGCCCGACTGCTGCGCCTGCGAGGTGGCGATGTCGTACGCCAGCGATCGGATGTCGGGGTCGTCGGTCTGGTCGCGGATGATCAGCGCCATCTGCACGGCCTGGTCGTGATGGGTCTGCATGTCGCGCGCGAAACCCGCTTCGACGCCCGTGTCGGCGGGCATCGCCGTGCGCGGGGCGGCGAGCCAGCCGGCCGAGAACGCCACCACCGCGATGAGCGCGGCGGCCACGACGGCCGCGAGGGCGAGCCTGCCACGCGAGCGCTTGCGCGCATCCGCAACCGTGGTCTCAGAAGAGTCGTTCGTGGAGAGCTCGCCCGACACCGACTCGGGGGGTGCCGAAGGGTCGCGGGGTGAGGTGCCGTCAGAGAACCCGGATGCCGTCACGCCCGTCAGGCCACCTTGCCGGTGGCGTCGAGCCCGCCGGTGCAGGCGGCACCCGGCTCGGGCGCGTCGTTCGAGCGCCAGAACTTGGTGACGAAGTCGCCGAGGCGCTCGTCGTCGACGCCGTCGAGCTGCACCTGGTTGCCCCAGGCCGAGGCCACCACCGGGGCAGGGAGGCCCTCGAACGGCGACAGGACGACGTAGGTGTCGGGCAGCTTGGAGCGCAGGGTCTCGACGCCGGCCTCGTCGACCACGGCGGGGTCGTAGGTCACCCACACGGCGCCGTGCTCGAGGGCGTGCACCGCGTTCTCGTTCGGAACCGGCTGGTCGTAGACGCCGCAGTTCAGCCAGACGGCGTTGTGGTCGCCACCGGCCGGAGGGGTCTGCGCGTAGTCGACGGTGCCCGTGACGTGGTTGGAGGTGAGGTTGTCGTAGGTCTGCAGCTCGCCGATGGAGATCGACGCGGGGTCGACCTTGGGCTCGGCGCTGGTGACCACGAACGTGATCACGAGACCGAGTGCCACCAGGCCGGCCGCGCTGCCGCCGATCCAGCCGATGCGGCGGTTACGCTGCTGGCGCTTCTGGATCGCGATCATCTCGGCGACCTTCTCGGCGCGGCGGGCTTCGCGCTCCTGCTTGACCGTGAGCTTCTTAGCCTGGTCTTTGGCCTTCGGGGGCAGGGAGGAGGAATCGGAGGGCACGGGGCTCATTTCGACGATCGGACGCAGGGCTGGGTTGCAGCGACAACCATTTACAGCTTGCCTGAGGTCTCTATGAAAACGCCTTGAGCCGGTCTGCGGGGGCCGCCGCGCCGCATCCGACCGGTCTCCGGATGCGCACCGCCTTGCGGTTCCCGTCATAGCCAGAGCGGCATGCGCCCCGTGTGAGGATCGGAGGCATGCTCAAGACCGTCGCCAAAGGCCTCGCGCGACCCATCGCGCGCACGGTGTACCGGCCGACGGTGATCGGCCGCGAACTCGTGCCGCGCGAGGGCCCGGTGCTCTTCGCGAGCAACCACCTGAGCTTCATCGACAGCGTGGTGATCACCCTCATGGCTCCGCGCGACGTGCGCTTCCTGGCCAAGTCGGAGTACTTCACCGGCGAGGGCGCGAAGGGCCGGCTGTCGAAGGCGTTCTTCGAGTCGATCGGCGCGATCGCGGTCGACCGGGCGAGCGCCACTGCCTCGCAGGACTCGCTCGAGCGCGGGCGCGAGGTGCTCGAGGCCCAGGGAGCGTTCGCCATCTACCCCGAGGGCACCCGCTCGCGCGACGGCCGCCTGTACAGAGGCCGCACGGGAGTGGCCTGGCTCGGCCTCACGACCGGATGCCCGATCGTTCCCGTGGCCCTCACCGGTACGGAGGAACTGCTGCCCGTCGACGCCACCATTCCTCGGCGGCGCCCGGTGAGCATCCGGTTCGGTGAGCCCATCGAGTCGACCGGATACGGGGAGGCGTCGTCGGCGCGGGCTCGGCGGCGGCTCACCGACGACGTGATGGCCGCCATCGGCGCGATGTCGGGCCAGCCGCTCGCGAACGCCTACAACGAGCCGCCCGCGTCCTCGGTGGTGGAGCGGGTGCGCCGCGTCATCCACCGCAACGACCCCTCGGGCGCGACCCCCGACTGACTCACCGCCCCCACCCACCCCGTCCCTTCGCCGAGTTGCGCCAAATCGCCCCTTCCGGCGCCGAATGAGGGCGATTCGGCGCAACTCGGCGAGAGAGGTGGGGCGCGGGCGGGGTTTGTTCGGCTTCGTGGGCGAAAGCTGGGAACGTCTGTATGACCTCCACAGTCCTCTGCCGACGGGTCGGTCCCGAGTTGTAGGCCGCGGACGGGTGATTTCGGTGCGCCGTCGCATCATCTTACCGTGGTCGAACGCCACGACGACGAGGACGAGTGATGACGGACACCATCGACAAGGCCGGCACGACGAAGCCGGACACCCAGGCCGAGCAGATCGAGAACGAGCTCGACGCCTCGGCCCGCCTTCCCAAGCGCTCGGCCGGCAGCGGAGTCGTGGTGGCGCGCACCGACACCGAGTGGCTCGGCCGCTACCTGCTGGGCAACTGGGCCGAGGTGCGGCTGGCCGCCCGCGAGCTCACCGCGCGGCCCGAGCTGCAGCGTATCGACGGTCAGACCCTGGATGAGCATCGCGAACGCGTGTTCGGCCAGCTCAAGCTGCTGGTGGAGAACGGTCAGGTGCACCGCGCCTTCCCGAAGTCGCTCGGCGGGGAGGACGACCACGGCGGAAACATCGCCGGGTTCGAGGAGCTCGTGACGGCCGACCCGAGCCTGCAGATCAAGTCGGGCGTGCAGTGGGGGCTCTTCGGTGCCGCCGTGCTGCACCTCGGCACCGAGTACCACCACACCGCCTTCCTGCCGGGCATCATGAGCCTCGAGGTGCCGGGCGCCTTCGCCATGACCGAGACGGGCCACGGCTCGGATGTCGCTGCCATCGGCACCACTGCCACCTACGACGAGGCCACCCGGGAGTTCGTGCTGGACACCCCGTTCCGCGGCGCCTGGAAGGACTACCTCGGCAACGCGGCCAAGCACGGGATCGCCGCCGTGGTATTCGCGCAGCTGGTGACGAAGAACGTCAACCACGGGGTGCACGCCTTCTACGTTCCGCTGCGCGACCCCGCCACCGGCGAGTTCCTGCCCGGCATCGGCGGGGAGGACGACGGTCTGAAGGGAGGGCTGAACGGCATCGACAACGGCCGCCTGCACTTCGACGGCGTGCGCGTTCCGCGACAGAACCTGCTCAACCGCTACGGCGACGTGGCCGAGGACGGCACCTACTTGAGCGTGATCGCCAGCCCGGGCCGCCGGTTCTTCACGATGCTGGGCACGCTCGTGCAGGGCAGGGTGTCGCTGGACGGCGCATCCGTCGCCGCGGCGAAGATCGCCCTCACCATCGCGGTGACCTACGGCAACGAGCGCCGCCAGTTCACCGCCGGCAGCGACACCGACGAAGAGGTGCTGCTCGACTACCGGCTGCACCAGAAGCGTCTGATGCCCAAGCTCGCCACCACCTACGCCGCGAGCTTCGCGCACGAACAGCTGCTCACGAAGTTCGACGAGGTGTTCTCGGGCAAGGCCGACACGGATGAGGGCCGGCAGGACCTCGAGACCCTCGCCGCCGCGCTCAAGCCGCTGAGCACCTGGCACGCCCTCGACACCCTGCAGGAGGCCCGTGAGGCCTGCGGCGGTGCCGGCTTCCTGGCCGAGAACCGCCTGGTGGGGCTGCGCGCCGACCTCGACGTGTACGCCACCTTCGAGGGCGACAACCACGTGCTGCTGCAGCTCGTGGCCAAGCGCCTGCTCGCCGACTACAGCCGCCGCTTCGCCAAGGCCGATTTCGGTGTGCTCGCCCGCTACGTGGTGGGCAACGCGGCGGGCCGCACCGTGAACGGCTCCGGCCTGCGCTCGCTCGCCCAGACCGTGGCCGACCTGGGTTCCACCGCCCGCTCGGTGGGTCAGCTGCGCGAGGCCACCGCCCAGCGCCAGCTGCTCACCGACCGGGTCGAGACGATGGTGGCCGAGGTGGCCTCGAAGCTGCGGCCGGCGTCGAAGCTGTCGAAGAAGGATGCGGCCGACCTGTTCAACCTGCACCAGTCGGAGATCATCGAGGCCGCCAGGGCGCACGCCGAACTGCTGCAGTGGGAGGCCTTCAGCGAGGCCGTCGACGGCCCGGCGGCCGAGGGCATGGACGACGGCACCCGCGTGGTGCTCACGTGGCTGCGCGACCTGTTCGGGCTGGGCCTGGTGGAGAACCACCTCGCCTGGTACCTGATGAACGGCCGGCTCTCGCCGAGCCGGGCCCGGGCCGTGGGGCTCTACACCGAGCGGCTGTCGGCGCGGCTGCGGCCGCACGCGCAAGACCTGGTGGATGCGTTCGGTTACGGTCCGGAGCACGTGCGCGCCGCCATCGCCACCGGAGCCGAGAGGGCCAGGCAGACCGAGGCCCGCGACTACTACCGCGACGCCCGGGCCGCCGGCACCCTTCCCCCGGAGGAGAAGAAGGCCGCCGGGCAGAAGAAGGCCGCGAAGACGAGGTAGCCGTCGTACCCGGGTACCACGCACGTCGGCACCCGGGGCCGACGACCGGCGGAACGTGCATCCGTACCGTGGACAACGCGCAGAAAGCACTGCGCCACGACCACAGGGGATGACGAAACGATGATCCAAGCCACGTCTTTGACCAAGCGCTACGGGGCCAGGACGGCGGTCGACTCCGTCGACTTCACCGTGCGGCCCGGGCAGGTGACCGGGTTCCTCGGGCCCAACGGCGCCGGCAAGTCGACCACCATGCGCATGATCGTGGGGCTCGACCGGCCGACGTCGGGTCGGGTGACCGTGAACGGCAAGCCCTTCGCCGAGCACCGCGCGCCCCTCCGCGAGGTGGGCGCCCTGCTCGACGCCAAAGCCGTGCACACGGGCCGCAGCGCTCGCAACCATCTGCGCGCCATCGCGGCGACCCACCGCATCCCGATCAGCCGCGTCGACGAGGTGATCGACCTCACCGGCCTGCAGTCGGTGGCCCGCAAGCGGGTGGGCGGTTTCTCGCTCGGCATGGGCCAGCGGCTCGGCCTCGCAGCGGCCCTGCTCGGCGACCCGGCCACGCTCATCCTCGACGAGCCGGTGAACGGGCTCGACCCCGAGGGCGTGCTCTGGGTGCGCGGGTTCGCCCGTGCGCTCGCCGCCGAGGGCCGCACCGTGCTGCTCTCCAGCCACCTGATGAGCGAGATGGCGCTCACCGCCGACCACATCATCGTGCTGGGCAAGGGCCGCGTGATCGCGAACGCGTCGGTGAGCGACATCCTCGGTTCGACCGGCACGTTCGTGCGGGTTCGCAGCCCGCGGATCGGCGAGATCGCCCGTCGGCTCGGCCAGCCCGACGTCACCGTCACGAGCGTCGACGCCGACACCATCGAGGTGCGCGGGGTCGGAGCCGAGGTGATCGGTGACGCCGCCGCCTCGATCGGCGTGCCGCTGCACGAGCTCTCGACAGTGCAGGGGTCGCTCGAGGACGCCTACATGCGCCTCACCCGCGACGAGGTCGAGTACAAGACCGCCGCGTTCGCCGGGGAGGTGGCCCGATGAGCGCCGCCGTCACCGCGCCCACGACGGCGCGCACCACTCTGAAACCGATTCCGGATGCGCGACTGAGCTTCGCCGGCGTGCTGGACAGCGAGCGGGTCAAGCTCTCCACCCTGCGTTCCACCGTCTGGGCGTACGCCCTGCTGGTGGCCCTGCAGGTGGGGGTGAGCGTGCTGCTGGTGCTCACCCAGGTCTCGGGCGAGGGCACCACGGAGCAGGCCGCCTCGGCGGCGGTGCTCACCGCCTCGATCGGCGTGCTGTTCAACCAGCTGGTGATCTCGGTGCTCGGCGTGCTGGTGGTCACCGGGGAGTACAGCACCGGGCAGATCCGCTCGAGCTTCACCGCGGTGCCCAGGCGCCTGCCGGTGCTCTGGGCGAAGGCCCTGGTGTTCGGGGTCACGAGCTTCGTGGTGGGGCTGGTGGCCGTGCTGGCCGCCTACCTCGTCGACTGGCCGCTGCTGCAGGGGCAGGGCGTGACGAGCTCGATCACCGACATCGACGTGTGGGCCCGGCTCGTGGGGGCGGCCGGCTATCTGGCGATGATCGGTCTGGTGGCGTTCTTCATCGGGGCTCTGGTGCGCAACACGGCCGGCGGTATCGCCGCCGCGATGGGGCTGTTGCTGGTGGTGCCGTCGGTGCTGTCGTTCATCAGCGCCGAGTGGGTGACCGTGCTGCAGCAGTGGCTGCCGGGCTCCGTGGGGCAATCGCTCTTCCTCGGCAGCGACGTGTTCGAGCCGTGGCAGGCCGTGCTGGTTATGCTCGGGTGGATCGCCGTCTTCGCGACGCCCGCGGCGATCCTCATGCGACGGAGGGATGCCTGACGGTGGTGACGACCGGGCCCCCTCCGGGCCCAGGCCCATGGTCCTCGGCGCCGACGGTTCACCCGTCGGACGCCGAGGACTTGCAGCTGCCCAAACCGCCCGGGTTCATCCGCTCCTTCTTCAACCGGTATCCGTGGTTGCTCGACGGTGCGATCGCCGCGCTGTACGCCGTGCCGATGAGCATCTACTCCCTCGTGATCGCGGTGCTCGTGCTGACGGGGCTGGGGCCGATCGGGGAGGGGCCGCTCGCCTCGAGCCCGCTGCTGCCGGCACTGCTGCTCTACACGACCGCGGGGGTCTCGGTGGCGCTGCTGTTCCGGCGTCACGTTCCCGTGATCACGGCGGCGATCTGCATCGGTTCGATGCTCGTGCCGATTCCGCACGGCCTCCAGCTCGACTTCACCCCGGCTCTGGTCGCGATCTACGCGCTCGCCGTGTACCGCTCGACCCGGTCGGCGTGGATCGCGACCGCCGCCACGGTTGCCACGTCGGTGGTGTCGATCTCCGTGCAGTCGGGCGGCGACCCGGTGGCGACGATCGCGTTCGGCATCCTGGCGGCGCTGTTCGCCACCATCGCCACGCTCGTGGGCATCACCTTCGGCAACCGCCGCCGCTACATCGAGGCGCTGCTCGCCCGGGCCGCCCAGCTGGCGCGGGAACGCGACCAGCGGGCACAGCTCGCGGTGGCGTCGGAGCGGGCCCGCATCGCGCGCGAGATGCACGACATCGTGGCGCACAGCCTCACCGTGATCGTGGCGCTCTCCGACGGCGCCGAGGCGAGCCTGGCGCGCTCGGGCGACGCCCCGGCGTCGGCCACCGAGGCCGTGCGGCAGACCGGCATCACGGCCAGGCGGGCGCTCACCGACATGCGTCGCTCGCTCGGCGTGCTCGCCGAGCCGGGGTCGGGGTCGTCGACGGATGCGGGGCCGGGCCCCGGGCCGGCTTCCCGCGCGCCCGCCTCCCTGGCGCCACAGCCCGGTGCCGACGACCTCCCGGCGCTCATCGCCACCTTCCGGGCGGCCGGCCTGCCGGTGCGGTTCACCGCGGTGGGCGACCCGCCGGCCGATCCGGTGCTGCAGCTGACGGTGTACCGCGTGGTGCAGGAGTCGCTCACCAACGCGCTGCGCTATGCGCTCGGGGTCGACCGCGTCGACGTGGAGGTGCGGTACGACGCGTCCGGCGTCTCGATCGAGATCGTCGACGACGGGCTCGAGCCCGGTCGCGGGGCGGCCTCCGAGGGCTCCGGCCGCGGTCTCATCGGGTTGCGTGAGCGGGTGCAGGTGCACGGAGGCAGCGTGGCGGCGGGGCCGATCGGCACGCGCGGCTGGCGGGTGGCCGCGCGGCTCGGGGCTGCCGACGGGGCGCCCGCATCCGTTCGCCCCACCGAGACTGAAAGAGGTACATCGTGACCGACACCGAGTTCACCCAGGCCGGGTCCGCCGGCGCCGCCCGCATCCGCGTGCTGCTCGTCGACGACCAGCAGCTCATCCGGCTGGGCATGCGGATGGTGCTGGAGTCGTACGACGACCTCGAGGTGGTGGGGGAGGCTGGCGAGGGCGGCGAGGCGGTGGCGACGGCGGCCCGGCTCACCCCCGACGTGGTGCTGATGGACGTGCGGATGCCCGGTATGGACGGCATCGAGGCCACCCGCGCGATCGTGGCGGCCAACCCGGCCAGCCGCATCATCATCCTCACCACCTTCGATCTCGACGAGTACGCCTTCGCGGGCCTGGCCGCGGGCGCCAGCGGGTTCCTGCTGAAAGACGCCCGGCCCGGGGAACTCGTCGCCGCCATCCGCGCGGTGGCCTCGGGAGACGCCGCGGTCTCCCCACGGGTGACGCGCAAGCTGCTCGAACTGTTCGGGCCGCAGCTGCCGGCCCCCGGTGAGCCGGCGACGGATGCCCGTTCCGCCGCGCCGGGTTCGCCGCACGAGGGGCGCACGGCCCGGCTCGGCACTCTCACGGAGCGCGAGCGCGAGGTGCTCGTGGCGATGGCGGAGGGGCTGACGAACACCGAGATCGCGGCGCGGTTCTTCTTGTCGGAGTCGACGGTGAAGACGCACGTCGGGCGGGTGCTGATGAAGCTGGAGCTCCGCGACCGCGTGCAGGCCGTGATCTTCGCCTACGGTGCGGGGCTGGTGTGAGGTGAGCCCGGTTGTGCACAGGACGGTGACCGGAGCCGCTTCGTGCACAGGCCCAGGTGTTCGAAGCCGCGGCGCAGCGGGGCCGACTACGATCGGGCACGTGGTCGCAGCCTTCCGTCGTCGTGTCTCCCTGGCCGCAGTGGCCGTGCTGACGATGCTCGCGCTCGCCGCCTGCGCCGCTCCCGCAGAGAGCGATGCCGGTGGCGACACCGCGGCGTCCGGGAGTGTGTCGCCCACGCCGTCGGTGACGCCGACGCCCACGGAGGCGCCCGCCCCGGTGGCTCCCGTCATCCGCCCCATTCCGGCGGGTGCGGTGGTGGACTACCAGCTCGGCGGAGCGTACGAGCCCGCGGCGGCCGTGACGGTGGTGGCCCGCGACAGCGACGACGCCCCCGTGCCCGGGCTCTACAACATCTGCTACGTGAACGGCTTCCAGACCCAGCCGGAGTCGAACTGGCCCGAGGTGCTCGTGCTGCACGATGCCAAGGGCAAGCCGGTCACCGACCCGGGCTGGCCCGATGAGAGCATCCTCGACATCTCCACGCCCGACAACCGGGCTGCCATCGCCGATCGCATCGCCGTGACCATCGCGGGCTGCGCGGGCAGCGGCTTCGACGCGGTGGAGTTCGACAACCTCGACTCCTACACCCGCAGCCGCGGCGCGTTCGGGCTCGACGAGGCGATGCAGCTGGCGCACCTGCTGGTCGACGTGGCGCACGCCAACGGGCTGGCGGCGGGGCAGAAGAACACGCCGGAGCTGGCGGCCAGGGGGCACGCCGAGCTGGGGTTCGATTTCGCGGTGGCCGAGGAGTGCCAGCGGTTCCAGGAGTGCGCCAGCTACACGAGCGTGTACGGCGACCAGGTGGTCGACATCGAGTACTCCGGGCATCTGCGGGGCACCTGGGCCGAGGCGTGCGCCGACCCGACGCGGCCGGCGGCCATGGTGCTGCGCGACCGCGAGCTCGCGCCCCTGGGCACGCGCGGGCACGTGTACGACAGCTGCTGACCGCGGGTGCGCGCCCGCCGCGCGGCGGATCGAGGTGCCGGCTGGCCCGCGCTCGACGGCGTCGGCCGAGGGGGCCCGCCCGGTAGGGCGGCATCCGGTGGCGCCAGTTCTTCACCCGCCGTTCACCTGGGCGTCGGCGCGCGCCCAGCCCCCCGGTGGGGGCGGCGCTGGAGGATGAGAGCCACGCAGTGGGGGCTTCGCCTGGACTCCCGTTAAGGGGGTCGGCCGTGGTGACGAGAACGAGCGTGCCGACCGGGGTGCGGGCATCCGCCGCGGCTGTCTCAGCGGGACCGCTCGCCGACACCATGCTGCTGTTCGACTGGAACGGCACGATCGTGATCGACTCCGACCGGGCGCACGCCGCTCTGAACGGCGTGCTGGCCCGGCGCAGCCTGCGCATCCTGGGCGAGGCCGAGTTCGCGCGGCGCTTCAGGCTGCCGCTGGCCGAACTGCTCGAGCGGCTCGGCGTGGAGCCCGACGACATCGCCGAGGCCGAGGCGGAGTGGAACGCGGGCCTTGCCGAGTCGCGGTCGCACCTGCGCGGTGGAGCGGCGGAGTGCCTTCGCGAGCTCGCCGCCGACGGCGCCTGGCTCGGGGTGCTGACGGTGGCGTCGGCCGCCGCGGTGCGGTTCGACCAGCGCGCCCTGCAGGTGCCGCCGGTGTGGAACTCCGTCGAGGCCGGCCTCGGCGACACCCTCGAGCCCATGCTGCGGCACCGGGCGGCGCGCCAGCGCGCGTACTTCGTGGGCGACGACGCCGACGACCTGCGGCGGGCGTCGGCCGCCGGCTATCTTCCGGTGGCGGTGACGGATGCGCCGGGCGACGACCGCGCCCTGCGTGCGGCCGGAGCGGTTCACGTCATCGCCGACCTCGACGAGCTGCGGGCGCTCGTGGCGGGGGACACCCCCGCCTAGGCCGCGCCTCGGGTGCTGCGCCTGCGGCTCGGGTGCAGGGTGTGCGCTACGAGCACCGCAGGACGCCTGCGGGCTCGTCACCACGTCGGCGGGGCCGGGGAGTGCGCGAAGGCGCTGGACGTCGGCCCGCGGCATCCGGAACCGAGCGCGCCGGAGTCGACCGGCGCGCTCAGGCGACCCGGGGCGGCCTAGTAGGTGTAGCCGCCCGTGTTGAACATCGAGACGCTGAGGCCCACGACCCACACGACCACGCCGATGGCGATCACGATGTTGAGTGCGATCACACCGATGGTCACCCACATCGGGGCGATCCCGCGGCCCGAGCGGCGGCGCACCACGACCGAGCGACCGATCGGGTAGACCGCGCTGAGGAAGCCCCAGGCCCAGTGGAACGGCCGGTCGAAGCCCTTGCTGAGCAGCCACTTGCGGTCGAAGTACGCCAGCACCACGCCGGCGCCGTAGAGCAGCCAGCCGAACACGGTGGCGATGCCCTGGGCGAGCAGTGCGCCGCCCGACGCACCCGAGCTGTAGGTGCCGTAGGAGTCGATGTCGTACCGCATCGAGTCCTCGAGGCCCGTGAACGACAGCGGCAGCAGCAGCAGGCTCAGGAGCGGCAGCAGCACGATCACCCAGATGAACGGGCCGTACACCGGGGTCTCGGGGCCCACCTTGCGGGGTTCGGTCGCCGGGTAGCCGCCGTAGGCCGGGGCCGACGGGTAGGCGTACTGCTGCTGCGCTCCGCCGGGCTGCGGGATGCCGGGCTGCTGCTGCCCGGGCTGCGGGTAGCCGGGGTGCGGCTGGTTCTGCTGCGGGGTCTGCGCCGGGTAGCCGGGGTGGGCCTGGCCCGACTGCGGGTAGCCCGGATGCGGCTGACCGGCCTGCGGGTAGCCCGGGTAGGGCGGGCCGGCCTGCGGGTAGCCGCCCTGGGGTGCGCTCGGGGGCGTGACCGGCTGGGCGGGTTCGGGCAGCGGGAACGCCGGCTGCGGCGGGCGCGACTCGGACGAGGCGCTCTGCACGGGCGTGGTGACGGGAGCCGGCGGCGCGGGGGCGTCGGTGGGCTCGGCCGTGGCCGGAGCTGAGGTATCGGGCTCTGCGGCGGCGGGCTCCGGGGTGCTGGGCTCTGCGGTGGCAGACTCTGCGGCGGCGGGCGCCCAGGCGTCGGTGGTGGTCTCGGCCGGTGCGGCCGGTGCGGCCGGTGCGGCCGGTGCGTCGACGGCCGGCGTCGAGTCGCCGGAGGCCTCAGACGTCTCGGCGGCGGGGGAGGCGGTGCTCGGCGGCGTGAGGCGGGTGGTCTCGAGATCGTCGATCGCGGAGTCCGAGCCCGGATCCGAGGTCGCGCCCGACGGCCCGGCATCCGGCGTCGTGGTGTCCGGCGCCGTACCATTCGGCGTCTCGGCGCCCGGCGTCGTGGTCTGCGGCGCGGCGGGCTGGATGTGATCCGTCCACTCCCCGCCGTCCCACCAGCGGAGCCCCCCGGACCCGGCTGGGTCGTCGTACCATCCTGCGGTCGGCCCCTGGCCGTTCGATTCGCTCACTGAGCCCCCTGTCGTCAGACACAGCTTAGGGCGCGGGCCCGGCCTCCACGAGTCGTCCTCGCACCGTCGCACGGTATCCTCAGGAGCGAGAACCGACGGGACGACATGACCACCAGTACCGACATCATCCCCGTGCTCGACGACTCCGTGCGGGTCGCGTCGGGCGTCGTCCGCATCCTCGACCGGCGGGTGTTCCCCGACACCGTGAGCTGGGTCGAGGCGGCCGACGCCGAGGCCGTGGCCGAGGCCATCCGGAGCATGGTCACGCAGAGCTCCGGCCCCCTGTTCGCCGCCTTCGCCGGAATGGAACTCACCGCGCAGCAGGTGGCCGGCCTCGAACCCGGCGTCGCCATCGAACGGATGCGCGCGGCCGGCGCTGCGCTGGTGGCCGCGCGGCCCACGAACATCCACCCCCACGAGGCGGTGCACCGCGTGCTCGCCGCGACCGACGCCGCGCTCTCGGAGGCCCGCGCATCCGGAGCCGGCGACGCCGCGACCACGGCCGCCGTCGTGGAGGCCGCGGTGGAGTCGGCGCACAGCGGCGCCCGCCTCTACCGCGAGCGCAGCCGCCGGCTCGGTGCCGCGACGGCCGAGCTGCTGCCCGACGGCGCGCGCATCCTCACCCACTGCTGGATGGACACCTACCTGATCGAGTTCGTGCGCGCCGCGCGTGAGGCCGGCAAGCGGTTCGACTGGGTGGCCACCGAGACGAGGCCCTACCTGCAGGGCGCCCGACTCACCGCGCACACCCTCGCCGAGTTCGGCGAGCACGTCACGCTCATCACCGACGGCATGGGTGCGGCAGCGCTCGCCCCCGGGTCGACGATCGGCCGCATCGACGCGCTCGTCACCGCCGCCGATCGCGTGGCGATGGACGGCAGCGTGGTGAACAAGGTGGGCACGCTCGGGCTGGCGGTGGCGGCGAGTGCCTTCGAGGTGCCGTTCTACGCGCTCGTGCAGGCTCCGGATGCCGGGGCCCCGACGGCGGCCGACATCGTGGTGGAGGAGCGCGACCCCGCGGAGGTGCTGCACACGCTGGGCCGGCGCACCGCGTCGACGCTGGTGACCGACGCCTGGTACCCCGCCTTCGACGTGACGCCGCCGCGCTTCGTGAGCCGCATCGTGACCGATCGGGGTGCGTTCGAGCCCGCACGCGTGGGGGAGTACTTCGCGTCGGGCGAGACGGCGGCTGCGCCTGACTCGGCTGCGCCCGGGGCGGAGGCGGCGCGATGACCGCCCCCTACGAACTGCTCGTCGACCGCGACGACGTGGTCACCTACCTCTCGGGCGCGGGACTCCTCGACCGGCTGGCCGACGACGCGGCCGACGTGGCCGTGCTGGAGGTGACGGCCGGCAACATGAACCGCGTGTTCATCGCCCGCGGCCCGCTCGGCAGCCTCGCGGTGAAGCAGGCACCGCCGTGGGTGCAGGTGGTGGGCCCCGAGTGGCCCGTCGACCCCGGCCGCATCGTCTCGGAGGCGCGCACGTACGAGCGCCTGGCGCTGCGGGTGCCCGACTCCATCCCCGACATCGTGGCCTTCGACCCCGATCGCTACGTGCTCGTGATGGAAGACCTGAGCGATCTGGGTGTGCTGCGCGACGCGCTGGTGCGCCAGGTGGTGTCGGGCGCGGCATCCGTCGACATCGACTATGCCGACCTCGGCCGCGTGGTGGGCCGCTTCGTCGGCGAGCTGGCCGCCTCGACCTCGTCGCGTGTGCTCGGCGACGAGGCGCACGCGGCCCTGGTCGAGACGGCCGCGAACCCCGAGCTCTGCCGCATGACCCTCGACGTGGTGCTCGACGAGCCCTATCGCGAGCACGAGCACAACCACTGGCACCCGGCCCTGGACGACCGGGTTCGCGGGCTCTACCGAGACGAACGGATGCGCGAGGCCGTCGCGAGCATCCGCCACGACTTCCAGACCCGCCACGAGGCGCTCATCCACGGCGACCTGCACACCGGCTCGGTGATGATCGGGCGGCGCGACGGTGCGCAACGCGTGGTGGTGTTCGACCCGGAGTTCAGCTTCGTGGGGCCCATCGGCATGGATCTCGGGCTGTTCTGGGCCAACCTCGAGCTCGCGGCCATCGCCGCCGACGCGGTGGGTCAGGGGGCGCTCGCCGCCGCCCGGCTGTCGGCCGTGGAGACGAGCCGGGCCGCGTTCGCCGGGGTCTGGCGGTCGGCCGGCTTCGACGAGGCGAGCCTCGCGGCCATCGAGCGCGACGCCTGGCGGTTCGCGGGCGTGGAGCAGCTGCGCCGGGCCGTGGGGTTCTCGCACGCCGCCGACATCGAGTCGCTTCCCGGAGCGGTGCTGGGCGAGGCCTCGGTGCGCCTGTTCGACCTCGCCCGCCACCACGTGCTCACCGGCGAGCCTGCCTCCGGCCAGCGCACTCCCGCTGTCAGCGACCCCGCCGCTCCAGCCCCCGACGCCCCCGACGCCCCCGACGAGAAGGAACGACCGTGACCGAAGAGAACCCGCCGGCCCCCACCCCCGACCCGCTGATGGTGACCGCCCGCACCGTGGTGGTCGACATCGAGGGCACCACGAGCGCCGCCGGCTTCATCCTCGGCGACCTGTACGACTACGCCCGCCCCCGTCTGGCCTCCTGGATCGACGACCACGCCGACGACCCGGCCATCGCCGAGGCGCGCTCGCAGGTGCTGCGCGACGCATCCCTGCCGTCGGATGCGAGCACCGACGCCGTCGTGGCGGTGCTGCACGAGTGGATGGAACGTGACGTCAAGGCCACCCCGCTGAAGACCATCCAGGGTCAGATCTGGGCCGAGGGCTTCGAGCGCGGCGAGATCTCGTCGCACTTCTTCGACGACGTGATCGGCACGCTGCGCGGCTGGCACGCCCACGGCGTGGGGATCGCGGTGTTCTCCTCGGGGTCGATCGCCTCGCAGGTGCCGTGGTTCGCGCACTCGCCGGAGGGTGATCTGACGCCGCTGATCACCGACTTCTTCGACACCGTGAAGGCGGGCCCGAAGAAGGAGGCCGCCTCGTACGACGCCATCGCCGCCACCCTCGGCGTGCCAGCGGGCGAACTGGTGTTCTTCACCGACAACCCGGGCGAGGTCGAGGCCGCCCGCGCGGCAGGATGGCAGGTGGTGGCGTTCTCGCGTGAGGGCGAGCCGTTCTTCGAGGCCGACTTCGGCGACGCCGCCGTGGTGGGCGCGTTCGACGAGGTCGAGGTGGTGGCGCCGTGACAGCCGGGCTCTCCGCCGAGACGCTCACCGCGGCCGGCGCGGCGCTGGCCGCCGAGTCGGCGCGCTTCGCGGCGCGGGGCTGGATGCCGGGAACGGCCGGAAACCTCTCGGTGACGCTGGGCCGCGATCCGCTGCGCCTCGCGGTCACCGCCTCGGGGCTCGACAAGGGCGAGCTCGCGGCGTCCGACGTGGTGATCGTCGACGATAACGGCGAGTGGGCCACCGACGACACCTCGGCCCGACTCACCGACGAGCTGGGCCTCGCCCGGCGCCCGTCGGCCGAGGCCGGGCTGCACGCCCGGGTGGCCGCGGTCACGGGGGCCGGGGCATGCATCCACGTGCACGCCCTCGCCGCGGTGCGCGCCGGGCACCGCTGGCCCGACGGCGTCGAGCTGAACGACCTCGAGATGCTGAAGGGCATCGGGCACTCGGCGCACGGCGAACGGGTCGTCATCCCCGTGGTGCAGAACCACCAGGACATGCGGGTGCTCGGCGGCGACTTCGAGCGCGTCTACCTGCCGGCCACTGAGCAGGTCGCCGAGGTTCCGGCGCTGATCGTGGCCGACCACGGAATCTACGCCTGGGGAGCCGACCTGCGGCAGGCCCGCTGGCACCTCGAGCTCACCGAGGCGCTGCTGCAGATCGCGCTCGCGACCCGCTGAGTCGAGCCGCCGAGCCGACGCGACCCGCTGAGCCGAGCCGCCGCGCGCGAGCCGCCGCGGGCGGAACCCCGCGCATCCGTTACATCGGGTATTCGTCGTCGAAGGCGGAGTAGGGCTCGAACGGGTGGCCGAGGTCGCCGTCGTCGCGCGTCTCTTCTTCGACCTCGGCCACCTCGAAGGTGATCGGCACGCCCGGCGAGACCAGGATGGCGAGCTCCCGGTTGCCGTAGAGAGTCACCCTCACGATGTCGCCGCCCCCGCGCACCGCCTCGAGGGCCGCGGCCTCGATGTCGGCGATGTTCTGGCCCTGGGCGAGGGGATGCGGGGTGTCGCTCACGGTGATCGTTATGCGCTGCATGACTGGCCTCCGCTCCTCACGTAACCACGGGTCGCGCCGTTTGGGTAGTGCCGGCGTAGGTTCGCAAGTCGCGGGGCACGGCTGATCGATCGTGTCCGCACCGAGGAGAACTCATGTCCACCTGGTTCATCACCGGCTGCTCGACCGGACTCGGCCGCGCCCTCGCGGAGGCGGTGCTCGAGAGCGGGCACAATGCCGTGGTCACCGCCCGGGAGGCCTCGCGGGTTCAGGATCTGGCCGATTCCCACCCGCAGACCGCGCTCGCGCTCGCCCTCGACGTCACCGACGACGGCCAGGTCGCCGGCGCGGTGGCCGCCGCCGTCGAGCGCTTCGGAGCGATCGACGTGCTGGTGAACAACGCCGGCTACGGCTACCGCGCCGCCGTGGAGGAGGGGGAGGACGACGCCGTGCGGCAGCTGTTCGACACCCAGCTGTTCGGGTCGGTGCGCACCATCAAGGCCGTGCTGCCCGCCATGCGGGAACGGCGCTCGGGCACCATCGTGAACCTGTCGTCGATCGGCGCCAGGATCGCGCCGGAGGGCTCGGGCTACTACGCGGCCGTGAAGGCCTCGATCGAGGCGCTGACGCTGTCGCTGCGCAAGGAGCTGGCACCGCTCGGCATCGTGGCGACCGTGGTCGAGCCCGGCGGGTTCCGCACCGATTTCGCCGGCCGGTCGCTCACCCAGTCGGCGACCCCCATCGCCGACTACGCCGCCACGGCCGGGCAGCGTCGCAAGGAGAACGACACGGTTCACGGCACCCAGCCCGGAGATCCGGCGAAAGCCGCCCGCGTGCTCATCGAGGCCGTGGAATCGGGGGAGGCACCGTACATGCTGCTGCTCGGCAATGACGCGTCCGACGGGTTCCGGGCCGCGCTCGACGCCCTGCGCGAGGAGGTCGACCGCTGGGAGGCTGTCAGCCGGAGCACCGACTTCGACAGCTGAGGGCCGGATCACTCGCCGCGCGAGTCGTAGCTCTGCCAGGAGGCCACCACCTGGCCGAAGTGATCGACGGCCCACCGCTCGAGGGCTTTGAGCGGCTCCTGCAGGGTGTGGCCGGCCTCGGTCAATTCGTACTCCACCCGTGGGGGCACCTCGGCGTACACCATGCGGGTCACCAGGCCGTCGCGTTCCAGGCCGCGGAGGGTCTGGGTGAGCATCTTCTGCGACACGCCCTCGACGGCGCGACGGATGTCGGAGAACCGCTGCGGCCCGTCGGCCAGAACGCCCACCACCAGAACGGTCCACCGGTCGCCTATCCGGTCGAGCAGCCGGCGGCTCGGGCAGCCGGCCGCGTACGGATCGATGCTGTACCCGACTCCCTCGGGAGGTGCTGTCGGAAGGTCGATGGTTACCAAAAAGTGCCTACTTCCCAATGGTGACTATTGCGTTTAGCGTAGCTGGTGAAGACCCGAAGCAACAGATCGAACCGGGCTGACCCGGTCGACGAAGAAGAGGAGTGACACATGACCCGCATCACCGTCGTGGGAGGAACCGGCTACGCCGGCAGCGCCGTCGTCAAGGAGGCGGCATCCCGCGGATTCGACGTGGTGTCGTACAGCCGCTCGGTGCCCGAGGGCGACGCCCGGGTTCCCGGTGTGACGTACGAGACCGGCTCGCTGACCGACCCCGAGATGCGCGCCCGCGCCGTCGAGGGCACCGACGTGCTCGTGTCGACGCTGTCGCCGCGCGGTGAGCTCGACGGCCGCATCGTCGAGGTCGACCGCGAGCTGGCCGCGCTGGCGGGTGCGAAGGGTGTCCGTTTCGTGGTGGTGGGCGGCTTCAGCTCGCTGCGGCCGCAGGAGGGCGCCGTGCGTTTCGCCGAGGGCGACGGCCTGCCCCCCGAGTTCGCCTCCGAGGCCATCCAGATGAACACCGTGCTGGGCGAGCTGCTCGCCTCGCCCGAGTCGCTCGACTGGGTGTTCTTCTCGCCGGCGCAGCAGTTCGGCTCCTACGCCCCCGGTGAGACGCTCGGCCGCTACCGCCTCGGCGGCGAGGTGGCGATCTTCGACGCCGACGGCGTCTCGGCGATCAGCGGGGCCGACTTCGCGCTCGCGATCGTCGACGAGATCGACCAGCCGTCCCACCGGCGCCAGCAGGTCAGCGTGGCCTACTGAGGCGCATCGCTCAGGAACAGAACCGGAGGCGCGGGACCCGTCGTGGGTCCCGCGCCTCCGGCCGGTCGAGTGACTACTTCCAGTCGGGGTTCCTGTCCTCCGGGTAGCGAGAGCCAAAGAACCCTCCCGTGGGGAGGATCTCCTCGATGCGGGCGAGATCGCCCGCGGTGAGGTCGAGCGTGGCGGCACCGACGTTCTCCGCGACGCGCTCGGCGCTGCGGGTGCCGGGGATCGGGACGATGTGCTCCCCCTGCGCGAGCAGCCAGGCCAGGGCGAGCTGCGCGACGGTGGCGCCCTTGGACGCGGCGAGTTCGGTGAGCCGACGGGTGGCTTCGACGTTCTTCTCGAAGTTCCCGGGCTGCCAGCGGGCATCCCCTCGGCGCATGTCGGTCTCGTCGTAGTCGGCGGCCGGCTTCGCAGTACCGGTGAGGAACCCGCGCCCGAGAGGCGAGTAGGGGACGAAGCCGATACCCAGCTCCTTCAGTACGGGGAACACCACCTCGACCTCGCGTTCGAAGAGGGAGTACTCGGTCTGGAGCACCGAGACGGGCTGCACGGCGTGTGCCCGCCGCAGTGTCTCGGGTCCGACCTCGCTGAGGCCGAAGTACTTCACCGTGCCGGCCTCGATGAACTCCTTCACCGTTCCGGCGACGTCCTCGACGGGGACATCAGGGTCCTGGCGGTGCTGGTACAGGACGTCGATCTGCTCGACGCCGAGACGGCGCAGGCTGCCTTCGACGACGGCGCGGATGTGCTCGGGCCGGCTGTTCAGGCCGTAGTCGGGCGCGGTGAACCCGAACTTCGTCGCAATGACCACGTCGTCGCGGAAGGGCCGCACGGCGCGACCGACGATCTCTTCGTTCTCGCCCCAGCCGTACATCTCGGCGGTGTCGAAATGGGTCACGCCCAGCTCGTAGGCCTTCTGGATCGCGGCGATGCCTCCCCGCGAATCGCCGGGGCCGTAAGCCAGGGAGATTCCCATGGAGCCGTAGCCGATGGCGGATGTGCTGAGGCCCTGCTGGCCGAGTGTGCGGATCTGCATGATTGTGCCTTTCTGTTCGGTCGCGACAATCCCTTTGTCGGGGGCCATCACTCCTGTCAGTATATGCACTATCTGTCAGTCGGTGACAGAACATGCGCGGTATGCTGTGGCCGTGAGCGAGACCAGGACACCGGGGGGCGGGCTGCGCCAGCGCACGCGCGACGCCGTGCGCCAGCAGATCGCCGAGGTCGCGCTCGTGATGTTCGACGAGCAGGGCTTCGATGAGACCACCGTCGATCAGATCGCCGCGGCCGTCGACATCTCCTCCCGCAGCTTCTTCCGCTACTTCGCCTCGAAGGAGGACGTCGTCCTGGGAGATCCGATGATCTACGGCGAACCGGTTCGCCGGCGTCTCGCCGAGGCGATCGGATCGATGCCGATCTGGGAGGCACTGCGGGCAGGGTTCGAATCGGTGATCGAGACGACGGAGTCGGATCCTGAACGGGCGTTGCGAGCCATGCGGGTCATGATCTCCACTCCGGTTCTCCGCGCCCGCAACACCGAGAAGCACTTGGCCTGGATGACCGTTCTCGTGCCTCTGGTCGCCGAAGCCCTGGTCGGCCCCGACGAGGAACGGCAGTACCACGCGCGGGCGATCACGCTCTCTGCCCTGACCTGTCTCGACGTGTCGTCTGCCGAGTGGGTGCACCGCGACGGCGCCGTCTCGACTCGGGTGCTGCTCGATGAAGCGTTCCTGCTGCTCAGGCCCGCCGCACTACTGCCCTGACCTGTCTCGCCGGCCGGCCCCTGTGGCGGCCGGCGCTCGTCTCGATGACGAGTGGAGCGCATCCCTCACAGCGGGAGGATGTGCAGCGCGACGGCGAGCGACGTGAGCGCCGCCCCCGCGCAGCCCACCGCCGTGAGGGCGAGCAGGCGCGCACCGCGGGGGCGGCCCGGCTCGACGCCTCCGTTGGCGAGCGCCGCTTTGGCCTCGGCGAGGGTCGCCCGCGGCGGCAGGCTCTGGCCGGTGCCGTCGACCGTGGCGTAGTGGCCGTCGACGAACTCGACGAAGCCCGCGAACTCGCCGTCGCGGCTGGCCACCCAGAGCTTGCTCTCGGGCGAGCCCCACACGAGGTCGCCGGTCGCTGCGGCACGGTCGGTGGTGCTCGGGCGGATGGCGTGCGGGGTGGTCATGGTCTGATCCTCTCGTCGGGGTGGTGAGTCCAGCCTCCCGTGGGGCGTGGCTCGGCGGATCCTCCCGTGGGACTGTCCTTGGTACTGCGTCTGCAGTACCCAGGACGGTGCGATGCGACGACGCGCCGCCGACGGCCGTCGGCGAACCTTGGTGGCAGACGGCCGGTGAAGCGCACCGGCGGATTGGAGCAGTCATCATGACCACCGCGAACCAGACCACCACCGACCTGACGGGGCGCCGCATCCTCGCCGCCTCGTTCCCCACTCCGGATGGCGGGGCCCGTGCGGCGGCCGCCATCGCGGGCGCCTTCGCCGGCCACGTCGGCAATGTCGCCATCCTGCACGTGAAGCCCGACGGCAGCCCCGCCTTCGTCGAGACCAAGGACTGGGGGTCGGGGCGAGGTGCCCTCGTGGGTGGTCTGATCGGCATCATCGGCGGCCCGCTCGGGATGCTCGCCGGCAGCGGCCTGGGCGTGCTCGCCACGAAAGTGCGGGATGCGGGCTTCCCCGATCGTGAGCTGACGAGGCTCGGCTACTCCCTGAAGCGCAACCACTCGGCCCTCGTGCTCGAGATCGATGCGGCGTCGATCGGCGGAGCCGAGCGCATCCTCACCTCCATCGACGCCGCCCAGGTGGTCGTGGAACCGCTCGACTCGAGCGTGGCCGATCTGTTCGCCGAGGAGTGGATTCCGGAGGCTCCGTGACCCGAGCCGGTGCGGAGGAGATCAGGGTCGGATCAGGTCAGCTCGGCGAGCGCAGCCCTGATCAGCAGGGCGCTGGTCATCCTCTCCGCCCGCGCGGGATCGGCCGTGAAGACGGTCTCGAGCGCGAGAGCGGCCTGCTTCGGCTTCCAGCCGAGCGACAGCAGTGCACTCAGGGCCTCGCCCCGGGCCGGCGTGTCGACGGGTGCCGGCTCCGACTCCGGGGTGTCCGCGGCGAGGAACGACAGCTTTCCCCTCAGGCTCATCACGATCAGCCGCGCCGTCTTCGGGCCGATCCCGGGAACCGTGCGGAAGGGCCGGTCGTCATCGCTCTCGATCGCCGTCGCGATGCTCGCGGTGTCGAGCGCGCCGAGGGTGGCCAGGGCCGATCGTGGCCCGACTCCGGTGACCGTGACGAGGTGCTCGAAGACGGTGCGGTCGTCATCGCCGGCGAAGCCGAACAGCGTCAGGGCGTCTTCGCGTACGACGAGGACGGTCGGCATCGAGACCGCGGCACCGACGGTGAGTGCTGCGGCGTGAGAGGCGGTGAGCTCCACGGAGTGGCCGACCCCTCCGGTGTCGATGATCGCTCCGCGAGGGGAGAGCTGCAGGACGGTGCCGCTGAGGTGCGCGATCATGCTTCTCGGACCGACTTCGCCAGGTCGGCGATCTGGCGGGTCAGCTCGGCGCGGAACGCCGATGTGATCGGCCGGCTGCTCATGGCGTCGTACGACCACAGGCCGTCGGCGGCGAGGCAGGCGATGAACTGCTGCCGGATCGCGGAGTCGCGGGCGGCATCCTCGGGAGACGGTGTCCACCGCTCGTGCACCCGGTCGAGCGGTTCGTGCAGGGCGGGGTCGTCCGCCGTGGCATGGATCAGTTCCAGTTCCGCGCTCGTGGCGGACGTCGTGGCGAGCGTGATGTATGCCGCCGTCCGCTCTTCCTGGGTGGCTTCGGCGGCACTCGTGCCGGCGGTCGCGGCGAGCTGCGCCTCCCACTGGGCGGCGAGGTGCTCGTACATCGCCCGCACCAGCGACTCTCGATCCCGGAAATGATAGGTCATCCCGCCGCGCGTGAGTCCGGCCTCGTCGGCCGTCGCCTCCAACGTCAGTCTCGCGGCACCGTCTCGAGCAGAGACGCGGATGGCGGCATCGAGGATCGTGGTTCGGTTGTTCGCGCGCACCTCCCAAACATTACATGCCTGCATGTAAACCCTGATAAACTGCAAGCCTGCCCAGCTCGACGCTGCGGGGGGTCGGGTGCGGCTGTGCTGCACGGAGATCCGAGGCTTGAAACCTCCAGCAACTCACTCCCTGAGAAGCCTGGAGGCTTTTTTCATGTCTACTGCTGTGCGCAGTTCCACCAGGCGCTGGTGGGCTCTCGCGGTCCTCGCGCTCACCGAGCTCGTCGTCGTGCTCGACACCACCATCGTCACCATCGCCTTGCCGCAGGCGCAGCTCGAGATCGGGCTCACCGATGTGCAGCGGCAGTGGATCGTCACCGCCTATGCGCTGGCCTTCGGTTCGCTGCTCCTGCTCGGTGGCCGCATCGCCGACTACTGGGGCCGCAAACGCACCTTCATGGTCGGCATGGTGGGCTTCGGCATCGCCTCGGCCTGGGGAGGTCTCGCGCAGTCGGGGGTCGAGCTGATCGTCGCCCGCGGCATCCAGGGCGCCTTCGCCGCGATGCTCGCCCCCGCCGCGCTGGCGATGGTGACCGTGATGTTCACGCACGGCAAGGAGCGGAACCTGGCGTTCGCGATCTTCGGCACGGTCGCCGGCACCGGTGCCGCCATCGGGCTCGTGCTCGGTGGGGTGCTCACCGAGTTCGCCTCCTGGCGGTGGTGCCTGCTGGTCAACGTCGTCTTCGTGATCATCGGTCTCATCGGCGGCGCGCTGCTGCTCACGGAGAGCAAGGCAGAAGGCAACAACCGCTATGACGTGTGGGGTGCGATCACGGTCACCTTCGGGCTCGCCGCACTCGTCTACGGTTTCACGCTCGCCGAGCACGGCTGGGGTTCGGTCGACACCATCGGGTTCCTCGCCCTCGGCGCAGGCTTGCTCGCGCTGTTCATCCTGATCGAATCGAAGATCGCTCAGCCGCTCCTCCCGTTGCGTGTGATCCTCGACTCGGTGCGAGGAGGAGCGTTCCTGATCCAGGCGGTCGTCGGCGCGATCATGATCGGCTCGATGCTCTACCTCACGTTCCACTTCCAGATCGTGCTGGGTATGAGCCCCTTCATCTCCGGGCTTGCGAACGTCGGCATGACCGTCGTGATCTTCCTCTGCAGTCCGTTCGTGACCAAGGCGCTCAACCGGTTCGGGCCGCGTCCGCTGATGATCCTCGGGCCGCTGTTCTGCGCCGCCGGCCTGTTCTGGTTCGTCGGCATCACGCCCGACGGCGACTACTTCACGCAGGTGCTCCCCGGCCTCGTGCTCCTCGGGATCGGGCTCGCGCAGCTGTTCGTTCCACTGCAGAACCTCGCCCTGATCGGCGTCGAGGCCGAGGATGCCGGCGTCGCGTCGGCCACCGTGAACTCGGCCTTCCATATCGGAGGCTCGATCGGCCTGGCGATCTTCACCGCGATCTACGCCAGTGCGGTCACGGGCTCCCTCGACGGCGGGGCCGACCAGTTCACCGCCTTCACGGAGGGCTACGTCGCCGCGTTCGTCGCCTCCGGTATCGCGATGATCCTCGCGTCGGTGATCGCCTTCTTCCTCATCCGGGGAAAGAAGGACGACCTGATGCCGTCGTGGGACGAGGAGGACGCGGCCGACTCCTACGCGCGTCAGTAGGCGACGCCGAACTCGGCACGGTGCACCCGCGGCTGCTCGATCTCGTCGAGCACGGCGGAGGCGTAGTCGGCTCCGCTGATGGCCGAGACGCCCTCGGCGTCGAAGAGGGCGACGTCTCCGCCGACGCGGTACTCGCCTCGGGCCTCACCCGGAACGTGTGAGCCGAACTGGGCTGCCGGGGAGGCGTAGAACCAGTCGATTCCGGGCTCCAGCGTCTCGAGCTTCTGGAGCACCGCCATCATCTCCTTGACCACGGCGACGAACTCCGGCGGCATGCCGAGGTCGCCCTGCTCCGCCATCCGGGGGCCGCCGGGCTCGGTTCGCAGGGCGCTGAACCCTCCGACGACGCCGAAGCGCGCGCCGGCTGCCGCTGCGGCCCTGGCCAGCTCGGCGTCGACCTCGGCGAGGTTTCCGGCGAGTTCACCCCGCGGGAACAGGGCGGAGATCACGACATCGGCGCCCACCACGGAGGAGCGACGGGAGTCGGGATCGGTCATCGTGCCGGTGCGGTAGTCGACGCCCTCGATCCGTGCGTCGTCGGCCGGCAGGCTGCGGCTCACCGATGTCACCGCGTGCCCGCGGGCCACCGCTTCGCGCGCGATCGCGCTTCCGGCGTAGCCGGTGCCGCCGAGGACGGTGATCTTCAGGGTGCTCATGATGTCTTCTCCTTGCTCGATTCACCGGCGGGGAGCCGGCGCAACAACAATGTAACGATCACTACGAAATACCGCTAGCCTTTCTTTAGTAATTGCTTCAGAAAGATTGGATCTCCCCATGACAGACCTCCACCACACAGCGCTGGGCGCTGGGCACGCCGGTCTCGCACTCGCACACGGCGCCGGCGGAACCGTCTCCGCGCACTACGGGAGCATCCTCCCCGCGCTGGCCGCGGAACGCCGGGTCGTCGGGGTCGACTACCCGGGGTCGGGGGGATCGTTGCCGGCCACCGGAGAGCTGACGCTCGATCTCCTGGCCGATGCCGTCGTGGAGGCCGCCGTGGCCGAGGGGCTGGAGACCTTTCCGGTCGTCGGCTTCTCGCTCGGCGGAGCCGTCGCGGTGCGCGCGGCCGTGCGTCATCCCGATCGGGTGACCGCGCTGGTGCTCACGGCGAGCTTCGACCGGCCCGACAGCTACATGCAGTTCGCGGCCGACGTCTCGGGCGGAATCGGGGCGAGCGGCGACGGCGAGCTGCTCTCGAAGCTGCTCCTGATGCTCTCACTCCGCCCGTCGACCATCGGGGCGATGTCGATCGAGGCGCTCCGCTCGATGGCGGAGTCCGAGGCGCAGTCGCCCGAGCCGGGTGCGCCCGCGCAGTTCGAGCTCTTCGGCCGGGCCGACGTCTCGGCCGACCTCGCCCGCGTGACGGTGCCGACGCTCGTGATCGGCACGACCGAAGATCGCATCATCCCGATCGGCGTGCAGCGCCGGCTCGCCGAGGGCATCGCCGGGGCTCGCCTGATCGAGCTCGAGAGCGGTCACCTCGTTCCGGTGGAGCGCCCCGAGGAGTGGTCGCGGCTCATCCTCGACTTCCTGCGCGAGGTCGAGCGCTAGAGAGACCGGGAGGTCGAGCAGCCTGCCTCAGGCCGGCCAGGCCCGCATGGCCATCGCGGCGGCCTCTCGGAGCTCCTGCGCCGAGGCGCCGTCCTGCGCCTGACGTGACATGCCCTGCAGCACCGTCGTGTAGAAGCGTGCGAGCCGGGCTGCATCGGCGTCGGGGGGGAGGCGCCCGGCGTCGATGTCGTCCTGGATGCGGCGTTCCGCCTGGCTGGTGCCCGCCTCGCGGAGAACCCGGAGCTCGTCTTCGACCTCGGCGCTCGCCGGGCCGTGCGACGCAGTGGCCGTGATGATGAGGCAGCCGGGCGGATGGCTCGCATCGGTGTAGTCGTCGGCGGCGAACTCGAGCATCCCACGCACGGCGTCGAAGCCCGTGGGGGCGCCCTGCAGGATCTGCTCCATCGTGCGACCGTGCGTGCTCTGATAGAGGCGGATGCACTCGCCGAAGAGTCTGCGCTTGTCGCCGAAAGCGGCGTACAGGCTCGGCGGCCGGATGTCCATGGCCGTCGTGAGGGCGGCGATCGACGTGGAGTCGTAGCCGTGCGCCCAGAATTCGAGCATCGCCGCCTGGAGGGCGGCATCTCGGTCGAAGGCGCACGGCCGACCACGTGTTCTCGCCGGCGACAGAGTCATCCGGCGATTATATAGCGTGCCTTACAGATTGGAGGCGGCTTCGGCCACCTTGAGGGTGTCGACGAACTGCTCGAAGCGCACGATGAGTCCGCCGCGCACCACGAAGTGGTGGGCGACGCGCACGTCGAGGAGCTTGCCGGTGGCCTTGTTGGTGGCCGTGTAGCGGGCCAGCACGACCACGTCCTCGCCGTCGACGACGTAGCTGTCGTCGTGGGCGGCCCAGCCGTCCCAGTCGCGACCGAGGATCTCCATCACGTTCGAGGTGACGCCCTCAGGGGTGCGGTAGGTGCCAGCGAGGGGGAAGCCGGCCATCTCGGTCCACTCGACATCCGGAGCCATCGTCGCGCGGAGCGCCTCGAGGTCGCCCGCCGCCGAGGCGAGGTACTGGCGTCGAACGACGTCGCGTGGTTCGAGCGACTCGCTCCATTCGGCCTTCGTGGTCAGCCCCATGTCATCTCGCCCTTCGCGACCTTGGGCCCGATCTGGGCCGCGATCAGCATCCCCGACTCCGGGTAGCCGTCGACGAGGGCGGCGGTGGTCGCGGCACCGTCGGTGGACCGTTCCAGCACCTGCTCGAAGTTCACCAGGTAGTCGCGGGTGTAGCCGACGGCGCTCGCGTCGGTGGCGGTGCCGGGCAGACGGTGCCCCGGCACGACGAGCTGCGGCTCGAGGGCCGTGATCTCGTCGAGCGCGGCGACCCAGGCGGCGCGCGACTCGGGGGTCGCGGTGTCGGCCGTCCAGACGTGCTCCTGCTGGAAGACCAGCACTCCGCCGATCACCGAACGGCTCTCGGCGTGCCAGAGGTAGTGGCGGTCGGGCAGCTCGGCCGAGCCGCCGTGCAGCTCGAGGCGCTCGCCGTCGACGACCAGTGCGTCATCCGTGAGGGGGGTGAGCGGAACGAGGCGGGTCGGGAGGTTCGCGCCGAGCGCGGCCCACGCCTTCAGCTTGCCCTCGAACGACGCCTGGATGTGCTCGATCACGATCGGGGTGGCGACCAGCGCGGCATCCGGGAAGGCATCGGCGATCACTTCGAGACCGAAGTAGTAGTCGGGGTCGGCGTGACTGACGAACACGGTGGTGAGCGTCTTGCCCGAGTCGAGGATGGCGGCGACCAGGCGGTGGCCGTCGGCGAGGGTGAAGCCGGCGTCGACCAGCAGTGCCTCAGTGGGGCCGGTGACGAGCACGGCCGACTTGTTCTTCGACCCGGCGGGGAAATCCAGGTCGAGCACTTCGAAATTCAGGGACATGGTGACCGGTGGTCCTTTCAGAAGGCGGTGCCGGGCGGTTGCGCGGCTCTGGTCCAGACAACAAAAGCTGACTGCTCAGCTATTCCCGATCGACGGGGGATGGACGAAGCCCGGCTGAATCGGCGGCGTCGACCGGGTCGTCCCAGTTGCGGTACGTGCTCCAGGCGGCACGCGCGGCGCCCCGGGGGTCGGATTCGACCCGCAGGGTCTGATCGATGATCAACGTCTGGCGCGAGGCCTCGTCGAACTGCGGCCAGTCGTCGGCCGGGTCGTCGTGCAGGACGAAGGCGACCCACCTGGACATCATGGCTGCCGACACTCCGAGGGATGCGCGTCCTCCTCCGAGGAGCCGTGAGACGCCCCGGCCCTCCTGGGTGGTGCCGAACACGAAGGCGATGTCGGTGCCATGGGTGGCTCCCAACCCGGCGAGACGCATCAGGGGTGTCGCGTAGTCGAGTCGGTAGACCCAGGTGGGCGCGTACCGCGAGTGGGCCTCCGCCACCGCCACCGACGGGTACCAGAACACGATGTCGCCGCCCAGCTGCGCGGCAGCCTTCTTCGACGGGTACCCCGGATAGTTCGCGACCACGCGCTCTCTCGCCGAGGGGTCGGTGAGGCCGAACATGCTCTCGATGCTCGGCGCCGTGACGGGGATGTCGGGGACGTCCTTCTTGCGACTCAAGAACTGGAACAGGGCCCCCTCCGCCGCATTCGTGCCGATGATCAGCGGAATCCGGGCGGCCGTGCCGTTGCGGAACGCCTCCAGTGGCCGCTCGGGCAGGAAGTCGCCGTCGACCACCGGCGACATGCTCAGCGTTCCGGGCTGTTCGCGCGGGTGGAGCTCGGCGAGCCGGGTCGCCGCAGCCAGGATCTCCTCGGGTGACGCCTCGGTGAGGCGGTCGGCCACGCCGTGGTCGCCTCGTCCGAGAAGGTCGAGGAACTGCTCCGCCCACTTCTGCGCCCGCTCACGGCGGTACACCGAGGCCGGGGCGCTCGACTGGGCGATCGCGCGATGGAACAGGCCGGCGGCCGAGGGAACGCACATCAGTGTGGTGACCGAGATCGCTCCCGCCGACTCCCCGAAGAGGGTGACGTCGTCGGGATCCCCGCCGAAACGTGCGATGTTCTCGCGAACCCACTGCAGAGCCGCAACCTGGTCGCGCAAGCCGATGTTGGTGTCGAAGGGGCGCTCCGGGGTCGAGTAGCGCGAGAGGTCGAGAAAACCGAAGGCGTTCACCCGGTAGTTGAACGTCACGAAGACCGCATCCGCCCGGTGGGCCAGGTGCTTCCCCTGATAGAAGCTCGACGCGCCGAACTGGTAGGCGCCGCCGTGGATCCACACCATCACGGGGCGCGGCGCCTCGCTCGGGGTGGCGGGGCGGAGCACGTTGACCGTCAGCGAGTCTTCGCTGGTGCCCTCGTCGCCGGCGCCGCCCTCGGCTGCGGACCGGTCGGCCTGGATCGGTGCCGGCCCGAACGCCGACGCGTCGAGCACGCCCGGCCATGGCTCCGGGGGCGCGGGCGCCTGAAAGCGGCGAGTGCCGACCGGGGGCGCGGCGAACGGGATCCCGCGCCAGGCGATCAGTGAATCGTCTCGGATGCCGCGGACGACACCGTGCGTCGTCGTCACGTCGAGCTCGGGTGCGGATGTCGTCATCTCGGGTCTCCCGTCATCTGCGGTCATAAGTGTTTATGGCAAACAGTGTTTGTATTCGTGAATGTCTATCATGGAGAAATGACCTTCGCATCCGAATTGGGCAGACAGTTGGGGCCGCTTCGGCGATCGGTCACCCAGGCGACGCGCGCCGAGGAGGCGCTGCCCGATCTTCCCGAGGCCCACATCGAGGTGCTGCGGCTGCTCGGCGACCAGCCCGACCTCTCGACCACCCAGATCGCGGGTCGGCTGCGGCTGGCGCGCCCCACCGTGAGCAACCTGCTGAGTTCGATGGTGAGATCCGACCTCGTCGAGCTGGTGCGGCAGAGCACCGACCGACGGCTGGTCACGGTCAGGCGTACACCGCGCGCGGTCGAGCTGCTGGCCCGCTACGACGTGACGAGCGAGCGGATCATCGACGAGGCGCTGGCACGGCTGAGCAGCCGGGACCGATCGGCGCTCGAGAAAGCGGTGCCCGCGATGGAGCGGCTGATCGAGGTACTCAACCGGCCGTGACGCCCCGACACCCTGACGCCCCGACACCCTGACGCCCCGGCTTTCTGACACCCGGGCGGCGAACCGTGATCAGGGCATGACAGGGAGGGCGCGGGCCGCGTTGACGCTGAGCGTGCGGATCGCCTCGGCGAAGACCGCGGCCTGGTCGGGAGGGAGCACGTCGAGCAGGTAGCGCTCCACATTGCGGGCGTGCAGGGCGCTCGCCGCGAGCAGTGCCCGGGCGCCGGCCTCCGTCAGCTCCACCAGCTGCACCCGCGCATCCTGAGCCGACGCGGAACGCACGATCAGCCCCTGCTCGGCGGCACGATGGACGAGCCGCGTCGCCCCGCCCGAGGTGAGCACCCGCGCTTGCGCGATGTCGCGCACCGGCACGCCGCCCGGTCCCGCCCGGCCCACCACCAGCAGCAGCTCGAACACGGAATGACTGAGGCCCGTCTCGGCCTCGAGCTCGTGACCCAGGATGTACTCGAGCCGGTTCGCCGCTCCCAGCAGGCGACCGAACACCAGGATGCGCGGGTCGTTCGCGGCCTCCTGGGGGGTGGCGAACTCGCTTGCAGAAGACACCCACCCACCCTACGGCCGCTTCAGTCCCGGGCTGCAGGGCAGCGCACCAGCAGGGCGCCCGGCTGCACCGCGAAGCGCACCGCCCGGGCCTCGCCCACGACGTCGCCGTCGACCTCGACCAGCTGGGCCGAATCGGTGTGCACGACGATGGAGCCGCCCCGCACGTGAGGCATGTGCCGGCTGTCGCGGCGATCGTGGGTGAGTACCGACCAGGCCACGCGGGCCCAGTCGAGCGGGGTGCGCTGGTAGAGCACGACCCCGTCGAGCACCCCGTCGAACGGGTCGGCGTCGGGCATCAGGCTGAGCCCCATCATGAGCGAGCCGCAGTTGCCCACGACGATGCCGCGCGAGCGGCGGTGGTCCATCAGCACCCCGTCGACCGACACGGTGGTGGCCGACATCGGGCGCTGGATGGCGCGGGTTCCCGAGACGAGATAGGCCGAGGGGCCCAGGCGCGTCTTCATGGTGTGGTTCGCGCCGGCCATCATGGCGGCGTCGAATCCCGCACCGGCCATCACCAGGAACGCGAAGCGCTCGGTGTGCTGCCCGTCGCCGTCGACGTCGAGCTCGGCCCAGCCCACGTCGACGGCGCGGTCGACGCCCGTGCACGCGACCTTCACGGCCTCGACGATGTCTTTGCGGGGGATGCCGAGGTTGCGGGCGAGCAGGTTGCCGGTGCCGCGGGCGAGGATCGCCATCGAGACCCCGGTTCCTGCGAGCTCCTGGGCGACGGTGCGGATGGTTCCGTCGCCGCCCGCCACGAAGACGAGGTCGACCCCGGCGGCCACGGCCAGGCGCGCCTCGTCGGAGCCGCGGGTCTCGGCGGTGGTGTGCAGCCACAGCGGCGAGAGCCAGCCCTGGGCCTGGAAGGCGCGGCTGACCTGGGCCGTGAAGCGGGCCAGGTGCCGGGCGGAGAACTTGACCGGGTTCACGATCACGGCCGCCTGATTGACCGAGGTGCTCGGTGCGGTGGGAGCGTCGTTCAGTGGGCCGGGGGTGAGGGTCGCGTTGGTCATGATGGAAGTCTCGCCGAGTGGCGGGTTCGGGTCGTCCTTCACGGGGATGACCTCCTTCTACTGCGGGTGGAGTAGCCGCACAGGGCTCGTGGACGTGGCTGTGGGGCCGCCGCTGCCGCGACGGCCCCACCGGTACCGGGTGCTACTTGGACGCGTCGACCAGCTCCTGGTCGGCGGCCACGGGCGTCGCATCGAGCGAGTGGCCCTCGGTGTCGACGTGGGGGATGATCTTGTCGAGCCATTTCGGCAGCCACCAGGCCGAGTTTCCGAGCAGACTCAGCAGGGCCGGCATGAGCACCAGTCGCACGATGAACGCATCGGCCATCACGCCCACCATGAGCCCGAAGGCGATGGATGCCCCGATCGCGAACTCCCCGGTGGCGAAGCCGGCGAACACGACCGTCATGATGGCGGCGGCGGCCACGAGCACCGGGCCCGAGCGGGCGAAGCCCTCCCGGATAGCGGCCTTGGGGTCCATCCCCTTGTCGTGCATCTCCTTGATCCGCGACACCAGGAACACCTGGTAGTCCATCGCGAGGCCGAAGAGCACACCCACCAGCAGGAGCGGCAGCAGGCTCAGCATCGGGTCGCCCTGCGGAGCCGCGATGACCGGGTCGAGCCAACCCCACTGGAACACCGCGGTGCTCGCTCCGAACGAGGCTCCCACGGAGAGCAGGTAGCCGAGCGTCGCGATCAGCGGGATGAGCAGGGAGCGGAACATCACGATCAGCAGCAGCAGTGAGATCACCACGATCACGATGATGTATTTGATCAGGGCCTGCGTGAGTGCCGCATCCTGATCGATGCCGATCGCCGTCTCGCCCGTCACCTCGAGGTGCACACCGGCCGGAGTGTCCGCGTTGTCGCGGATCTCGTGCACGATGTCCTTCGTCTCGTCGTCGATCGGGCTGCCATTCGGGATGAGCGTGATGCGGGCCATCGAGCCGTCGGCGGAGACCTCGGCCGGAACGACCTGACGAACGCCGTCGAGGCCGGCGAGATCCTGCTCGACCTGAGCGGTCTTCGAGGCGATGTCATCTCCCTCGGCGAGCACGATCAGCGGACTCTGGATGCCACCGAACTCGTCGACGATGAGGTTGTACGCGGTGCGCTCGGTGGACTGCGGGTCGGAACCACCGGGGATGTTGAAGGCGGTCTTCATGCTGAACAGCGGCAGCGCCACGATGACCAGGATGACCACGCCGGCGAAGGCCGAGATGATCGGCTTCTTCACGACGAAGCTTCCCCAGCCCCGCATGACACCGCGCTTCTGCACGCCGCCCTCGGTGTAGAGCTCGCCGGCGGCGAGCGCTTTGCGCTGTTTTCCGGAGAGGGCCCGGGTGCCCAGGGTGCGCATTACCGCCGGGAGCAGGGTCAGCGACAGCAGCACGGCGACGAGCACGGCGGCCGCGGCAGCGAAGCCCATCTCGGTGATGAAGCTGAGGTTGGCCACCAGGAGAGCCACGAGGGCGATGATCACGGTGAGGCCGGCGAAGACGACCGCGGTTCCGGCGGTGCCGGAAGCTCGGGCGACCGAGTCCTCGACGGTCTTGCCCGACCGGAGTTCGATCCGGAACCGGGAGAGGATGAACAGGGTGTAGTCGATCCCGACCGCGAGGCCCAGCATCGACGCGAGGATGATGGAGTTCTCGCCGATCGGAAAGAGCGAGCCGTAGGCCAGGACGCCGACGAGGCTCACACCGACGCCGAAGACGGCGATGAGCAGGTTGACGCCCGCGGCGAGCAGCGAGCCGAAGGTCAGGATGAGCACGAGGAACGCGATGACCACGCCGGCGCCCTCTCCCACACCGGGCGCGGGTGCGCCGAGGGGAACGAGGTTTCCGCCGAGTTCGACGCCGAGGTCGTTCGGGGCGTTGGCCTGAAGTTCGAGGGCGGCGTCGTAGTACTCGATCTGCTGGTCGTCGGTGAGATCACCGTAGGTGATCGTCGAGACGGCGAGAGTGCCGTCGGCCGAGACGTACGGCCGGGTCGCGTCGAAGGGATCGCTGACCGACTGCGCACCGGGCAGGCTCGACGCCTCGCTCAGCACGCTGGTGATTTCGGCGGCGGTCGCCGGGTCGGCGACGTTTCCGCTCTCAGGCTGGAAGACCAGCTGCAGGGTCTGGCCGGCGGCGGCCTCACCGGAGGAGGGGAACTCCTCGTTCATCCGCTCCAGGGCCTGAGATGCCGGGGAATCCGGAACGGACGTGGTGGCCTCGCCGGAGCTGCCGGAGTTGCTGCCGACGACGAGGGTTCCGATCAGGGCGGCGAAGATCAGCAGCCAGGCGCCGACCACCACCAATCGGTGCCGAGCGCTGAAGCGCCCGATCTTTGCTAAGAACGTGGACATGATCTCTCCTTGAAGTGGGGGTGAATCGGGGGAAAAGTTGTGATGCTCCATAGTCCCGAGAGGGCGGATGCGGCGAATCATCCGGTCGAAGCGAGCGGGCTACTGCAACGGCAGTAGCCCGCAACGGCGCTGCTAATCCGCCTGGATCGCGCCGACGCCGCCGGTGACGACGCGGTCGCCGAGGGGCATCACCGGTCGCGAATTGTGCTCGTGCGCTCCGGAGAGGGTCGCGAGCTGGCCGGCCGAGAACTGCACCGGCGTCGACAGCACGATCCACTGCACGTCCTCGGTGCAGGGCGGCGTGGTGAGGCTGCCCTCGTAGGCGTAGTGATCCAGCGAGGCGGGGAGGAGGGTCGCGATGTCGACGGCGAGCTCGGGCGCAGCGGGGCCGTCGTCGTCGTCCTCCCCTTCTGCCGCGGCGGGAACATCGTCGAGGGAGTCGACGAACGGCGCCCAGGCGGCCGATTCCTCGCCCTCCGTGCCGAGCACTCCGACGACCAGCAGCTCGCCGTCGTCGTTCGCGTGCACGAAGTGGAACTCCGCCGCGGCCGGCTGGCCGGCCACGGTGTGCTCCGACGGGGTGTGGAAGTGCATCTGGGCGAGCTCGTAGTCGTCGCCCTCGAAGGTGACCGTCGAGGCGTCGTCGGCATCCTTCAGCTGGATGGTGTGGCCGGTGTCGACCACGTCGCCCTCGGTGGGCTCCGTGGTGAGCGTGAGCTGCTCGACGGCGGTCGGCACCGTCGCGGGCAGGTCGATCGGCGACTGGGCGGAGCCGGTGTCGCAGCCGGAGTACTCGGAGCTCAGATGCCCCCACTCGCCCGGGCCCTCTGCGCCGTCGTACGACCAGTGCGGTGCGGGCGCCGCGGAGGCGGCGGGGGCCGGGCTGTCGGTGGGGCTCGCCGAACCAGGCGAGGCGCATCCGGCGAGAGCGACTGCGGCAGCGCCGACGAGGGTGGGGATGAGGAATCGGTTGCGGTCCATGGTGTCTCCTTGGGTCGGTCATCCCAGCCTTCGGGAGGCCTCTTGAGCGCGAATCGTGCCGCCGCAGGTGCCTCGTCTACTGCAGATGCAGTAGACCGGGTCATCCGCCGGGCGGGGGAGCGGAGGGAGTGACAGTGCGATGATCGAGTCATGACGACCACAGGGGATGCGGCCCGGGTTCGCGGCCGGATGTGGTTCCTGCGCCCCCAGCTCTTCGACCGGGGCACGATCGTCGTCACCGTGCTGGCCGCCGTCACCGAGGCCACGCTCATCCCGATGGGGGAGAGCAAGGGCGGGTTCGTCGGCCTGCTGGTCACGCTGCTCGGGGTGGCCATCGCGCGGCGCTGGCGCTGGCTCGGCCTCGCGGTGGTGGTGGCCGGCCCGCTGCTCGACACGGCGCTCGGGTTCCAGCCCATCGTTCCGTGGACGATCGCGGTCTTCACCGCCTTCTCCGTGACCGTGCGCGGTCTCCCGGCGCTGTGGGTGGGTGTGCTGGTCGGCGGGGCGGTCTACTTCAGCGTCATGCTGGCCGACGGTCGCGGCTGGGTCGACCCGGTGGCGTTCGCCGCCGTCGGCATGTCGTTCACGGCCGCAGCAGCCGGGAGCGCGCTCCGCAACCAGAGCCGCTACTGGGACGAGCTCGAACAACGAGCCCAGGATGCCGTCGCGAACCGCGAGGCGGAGGCGAACCGGCGGGTGGCCGAAGAGCGGCTCCGCATCGCGCGCGACCTGCACGACGTGGTCGGACACGAGATCGCGGTGCTGAACATGCACCTCGGGGTGGCCGAGGTCAATCTCCCCGAGGGGGCCGTGACGGCGAAGTCGTCGCTGACCGAGGCCCGCGGCAACGTGCGGGAGATCCTGCAGGAGACGCAGCGCATCCTGCATGTGCTGCGGTCGGAGGAGGCCGACTCCGCCGAGGGTGACGCGCTCCGCCCGGCTCCCGACCAGGCCGGCATCCCGGCCATGATCGACCGGTTCCGCTCCGGCGGCCTCGAGATCGTCTCCGAGATCGACCCTCCACCGCCCGAGGTCGACCCGGAGGTCGACTCCGCATCGTTCCGCATCGTTCAGGAGGCTCTGACGAACGCCCAGAAGCATGGAGCCGGCGACGCCCGCGTGCAGGTGACGGTCGTCGACGACCGCATCCTGATCGTGGTGGCCAACGGCAAGCCGCCGCGGTCGGTCGCCACGCCCGGCCGGCGGGGGCTCGGTCTGGTCGGGATGCGGGAGCGCGCGACCTCCGCCGGAGGCCGCCTGGAGATCGACGACGGGGCGCGCACTTTCACGGTGCGCGCGACGCTGAGAGCTGACGGAGGTGACGTGCGATGATCCGGGTGATGATCGTGGACGACCAGGTGATGATCAGGGCCGGCCTCCGGGCGATCCTCGACTCGCAGTCCGACATCGAGGTGGTCGCCGACACCGGTGACGGCATCGAGGCCGTGCGCATCGCGGGCGAGACCGGCCTCGACGTCGTGTTGATGGACATCCGGATGCCGGGCATCGACGGGGTCGAGGCCACGCGTCGGCTGCGGGCCGCGCACCCGGCCGAGGAGCTGCGCATCGTGGTGCTCACCACGTTCGAGAGCGATGAGAACGTGATCGCGGCCCTGCGTGCGGGTGCCAACGGCTTTCTCAGCAAGGCGGTCGGCCCGACCGAGCTCGCCGAGGCCATCCGCGACGTGGCGCTCGGTGGCGGAGCGCTGTCGGCCGCCGCGACGGCGGCGCTGATCGGTCACGTCACCGACGAACGCCGCCCGGAGGTCGACGCCGGGATGGTCGATCGCTTCTCGGCCCTCACGCCGCGCGAGCGCGACGTGGTGATCGCCATCGCCACCGGGCTCGACAACGCCCAGATCGCCGCGCAGATGTTCGTCTCCCCGTTCACCGTGAAGACGCACGCGAATCGGGCGATGATGAAGCTCGGCGCGCGCGACCGCGCGCAACTGGTGACGTTCGCCTACCGCGCCGGCCTCGGCTGAGCACACGCGGATGCTCGGCCGGGCGGAGCCGGTCGCGGTCGACGTCTCCGACGCCGCCCCCGCGGTCGATGGGGCTAGGGCGCGGACGTCGAGTTGCGGATGACGATCGCCGGATCGAGGGTGATCTGCTTGGCCTCGGTGCGAGACCCCTCGATCCGCTCGAGGAGGAGATCGACGGCCGTCGACCCGGTCAGCTCCCCGTACTGATCGATAGTCGTGAGCGAGACCAGCGGGTGGCTGGCCAATTCGATGTTGTCGTAACCCACGACGGAGACGTCGCCGGCGGTCAGCCCCCGCTCCGCGATCGCGCGGAGGGCTCCGATGGCGAGAGTGTCGTTACCGGCGAGGATCGCCGTCGGCCGTGCCGACTGGTCGAGCAGATCGAGTGTCGCCTCGGAGGCGGAGTGCTCTGAGGCATCGGTGAAGACGACGCGCTGCGGCGAACGGATGGCCGTCATCCGCGATTCGTAGGTGGCCCGCCTGATCGAGTGCGGAGCCTCCGAGTCGGGGCGGTCGGGTGCCGCGTGCACCGTGAGGTGGGCGATCTCGGTGTGACCGAGCGCGATGAGGTGATCCATCGCCAGGTTGACGCCGGCGGCGTCGTCGTTGGTGACGGTGTCGTAGTTCGTGGGGCGGTCGTGACGACCGATCAGAACCGTCGGCACGTACTCCGCGAATCGATCCAGCCACACCGGGTCGACGTCCAGAGAGATGGCGATGATGCCGTCGACCTGCCGGTCGACCAGGGCATCCAGAACGTGTTTGTCGCCCTCGCCCTCCAGGGCCGGGGCGATGATCAGCTGATAACCCGAGTTCGCCAGCCGGCGAGCGGCGCCCGTCGTGACCTGAGTGAAGAAGTCGTTGCCGATCTGCGGGATCTCGGACCCGATGGCCATCGTGAAGGTCTGGCCCCTGAGCCCCCTGGCCGACGTGCTCGGTCGATAGTTGAGATCGTCGATGGCCGCTTCGACCCGCCGTCTCATCGCGGGGCTCACCCCGTAGGCGTTCCGGATGACCTTGGAGACCGCGCCTTGCGATACTCCGGCATGACTGGCCACGTCGGCCAGAGACGGTCGACGTTTCCGCCCTGACTGCACGCCCTCTTGGGTCACTCCGACCTCCCTCGGCTCGTCCGCGATGCCATCAGCAGAGTCTATCCAGGTCGTCCCGGCTCGCTGGGCTGCCTTCGTCAATCGATTAATGTAAATCGATTGACAGACGTCAGAGGCGTCTTTAGGATCGGTTCAACGTCGTCCGAGCGGGCATCTTTCCCGAAGCGACCTGCGTCCGAGCGCACCGGCTCCGGCGTCCGAATGAAGTCCAATGGAGCATTTCATGCGAAAGACACAAGCAGCACTGGCGATCGTGGCCGGCACAGCCCTCGCCCTGACGTTCTCGGGTTGTTCGACCGACACGTCGTCCGGCGACGCCGGAGGAGACATCACCCTCACGATGTCCGGCTGGGCCGATGACGACATCGCAGCGGCGCTCATCACCCAGTTCGAGACCGATCACCCCGGCGTGACCATCAAGTACACCGGTCTGCCGTGGCCTGGTATCACCACCCAGATCAACACAGAACTCGTCTCCGGTACGGCGTCGGACATCGTCGTCGTCTTCCCGGGGAACGGCGGCCCCATCGCCGCACAGACCCTGGCCAAAGGCAACTATCTGGCCGACCTGAGCGATCAGCCCTGGGTCGACGACTTCAACGACGCCAACAAGGCCGTGATGGGTGCTGACGGCGAGGTGCTGATGGGCTCGAACGGCTTCACCATCATCCCCGCGATCTACAACTCCCAGGCTCTCGCGGCAGTGGGGGCCACGCCCCCCACCACGTGGGACGAGGTGCTCGGCCTCTGCGACACCGCGAAGTCGCACGGCAAGGTGGCGTACGCTCTCGGCGCGCTCGCCGGCGGTAATTACACCAACCTCCCATACGCGCTGACGGCGACGCTCGTCTACGGAGCGAACCCCGACTTCGTCGCGGAGCAGACCTCGGGCGACACCACGTTCAGCGATTCGAAGTGGAACGACGCGCTCGACAAGATCACCGAGATGACGGATGCCGGCTGCTTCACCGCCGATGCCACCGGAACCAGCCTCGAAGCCGCGCAGGGGCAGGTCGCCAAGGGCGACGCGCTCGGCATCGTGACGGTCAGCCCGCAGATCGCCGCGATCCAGGAACTCGCCCCTGAGGGAACCACCTTCGAGACGGCGGCGTTCCCCGCGACGAACGATGCGTCGGAGACCGTGCTCCCCGTGGGGCTCGGCTCCGGTTACGGCGTCAACGCCAAGTCCGAGCACATCGACCTGGCCAAGGAGTTCGTGGCGCTCTACCTCTCCGACGTCGGCCTGAACATCGCACTCGATGCCGGCTCGATGTTCCCGAGCATTCCCACCGACGGGTACACCCCCACGCCGGAGCTGGCCGGGGTCGCCGACCAGGCACGGAGTGACAAGACCGTCTCGTTCCCCGACCAGACCTGGCCGAACGCGGTCGTCAACCAGGCCTACACCGACGGCCTGCAGACCTTCATCGGCGGCCAGACCTCGGCAGCCGACCTCCTCAAGGCGATGGACTCCGCGTTCACCGGCTGACGCACCGCAGCATCAGCTGAGGTGCGATGCGGCGGCGCACACCCGTCGCCGCATCGCACCTCGCCTCATCCCGTTCCGAAAGCAACGAATCGAGCAACATCATGGCGCTGGCCCTGGCTGAGACCGTAAAGACACCTGTTCCGAGAAAACGTCGCCGTCGCTACCGGGGATCAGCGTCATCCGTGTGGTGGTTCATCCTCCCCGCAGCGGCGCTGTACGTCTTCGCGGTCGTGGTGCCCAGCGTCAAGGGAAGCGTGTTCGCCTTCACCGACTGGGACGGGGTGTCTCCCGATCCGGCGTTCGTAGGGTTCGACCAGTTCGTGCGCATCTTCTCGGATCCGGCCGGCGTGATCGCGATCCGTAACACGCTCCTCATCGCCGTCGTGGTCATGGTCGTTCAGAACCTGCTCGGTCTCCTCCTGGCGCTCGCCCTCAACTCCCGGATCAAGACCCGCAACATCCTCCGGGTGCTCATCTTCGCCCCCGTGGTCATCACCTCGATCGCGGTCGGCTTCCTCTGGCAGAACCTCCTCGCCCCCGACGGCGGTGTCAACCAGGCGCTCGACGCGCTGGGGCTCGGGGCGTTGCAGCAGAACTGGCTCGGAGACCCGGACATCGCGATCTGGTCGGTGATGGTCGTCATCATCTGGCAGTTCGTCGGCTATTCCATGGTGATCTTCCTGGCCGGGCTGCAGGGCATCCCGCCCGAGATCCTCGAGGCCGCCTCCATCGACGGTGCCGGACCGATCCGACGCTTCTGGTCGGTGGTGCGCCCGTCTCTCGCCCCGGCGATCACCATCAACCTGATGCTCTCGCTGATCGGCGGGTTGAAGCTCTTCGACCAGGTCTTCGTCATGACGAAGGGCGGGCCGGGAGGTGCGACGAACACGATCTCCACCCTCATCTACTCGAACGCCTTCGCACTCGGCCGCTTCGGTTACGGGGCCGCCCTGGCGGTCGTCCTCGCCGTGTTCGTCGCGATCGTGTCCGGCATCCAGTACTGGCTCCTGGCCAAGCAGGCGCGCTGACATGTTCCGATACACCTGGCGTACGGCCATCCTCGAAGCGGTCACCATCCTCGCGGGGCTCCTGTTCCTGTTCCCCATCTACGTGCTGGTGATCCTGGCGTTCAAGGCGCCGGGAGACCAGAGCCCCACCCTCGGTCTTCCGCAGGCGCCCACCTTCCAGAACTTCATCGACGCCTGGCAGCAGGGCGCGTTGGCGGCGGCGCTGCTCAACAGCGCGATCGTGACCGTCGTCACGATCGTGATCACCGTGGTGCTGGCCGCGGCGGCGGCCTACCCGCTGTCGCGAGTGGCAGCCGGATGGTCGAAGGTCGCCTACTTCGCCTTCCTCGCCGGCCTGCTGCTGCCCGCCCAGCTCGCGCTCCTGCCGCTCTACCAGACCGTTCGCGACCTGGGCCTGCTGGGCACCCTCGCCGGGGTGATCCTCGTGGGCGTCGGGTCGAGCATGCCCTTCTCGATCTTCCTCTACGCGGGGTTCATGCGTTCGCTGCCCGCAGAGTACGAAGAAGCCGCCGCCATCGACGGGGCCACCTCGTTCCGCACGTTCTGGTCAGTGGTGTTCCCGCTGCTCCGCCCGATCACCGGCACCCTGATCATCCTGACCGCGGTCGCGACGTGGAACGACTTCCTCAATCCGCTGCTGTACCTCTCTGGTTCCGACCAGAAGACCATCACGGTCTCGATCTACGGTTTCGTGGGTCAGTTCGGCGCGCAGTGGAATCTCATCTTCGCGGCGATCATCATCAGCATCCTGCCGATCCTGCTCGTGTACTTCCTCCTCCAGCGATACATCGTGCAGGGCTTCGCCGGCGGATTGAAGGGCTGACCCGTGACTGATCTCATCGCACGATTCATCGCGGCGGATGCCGAACCTTCGACCGCCCCGCATTTCCGCCGGGATTTCACCCTCGACCAGGAGCACGGCCCGGTGGTTTCGGCGTCTCTCGCCCTCAGCGCCCTCGGGGTCTGCGAGGCCTGGATCGACGGTGTGCCCGTCTCTCCAGATCTCCTGACGCCCGGCTGGACGAGCTACGAATGGCGACTGCACCACGCCGAACACGACGTCACCGAGTTGATCGCCCAGACGGGCACGATTGCCCTCGCCGTCGGCAACGGCTGGTATCGGGGCCGGCTGGGCTGGATCGAGACCCGCCGCTACGGCACCGAGATCGCCGGGCTCGCCGAACTGCGGGTGACCTTCTCCGACGGTCACACGCAGGTCATCGCCACCGATGAGACCTGGAAGGTCGGCCCGAGCGAGATCACCTCGAACGACTTCTACGACGGCCAGAGCATCGATGCGCGCCGGATCGACGAAGGGTGGAAGCATCCGGGATTCGACGACCACGGATGGTCGGGGGTGCACGTGGTCGACTACGACGGCGAGCTGACCCCCGACCCGGCCGAACCGGTCAGGCGCGTCGACGAGCTCGCCCCTGTCGACGTCTGGCGCTCCGCATCCGGCAGGCTGCTGATCGACTTCGGGCAGAACATCGTGGGGTTCCTGCGGGTGACGGTTCGCGGGGAACGAGGCGCCGTCATCACGGCGCGGCACGCCGAGGTGCTCGACGACGGAGAACTGGCCCTCAGGCCGCTCCGCACGGCGGTCTCGGTGGATCGGTTCACTCTGAGCGGGGGCGACGACACCTTCGAACCGACCTTCACCTTCCACGGCTTCCGCTATGCCGAACTCGACGGCTGGCCGGGCGACACCGAGGCGATCCGCGAGCAGGTCAGGGCGGTCGTCGTGTCGTCGGATCTGCGGAGGACAGGGCACTTCCGGTGCTCCGTTCCCGATCTGAACACCCTGCACGACAACGTGGTGCGCGGGATGCGGGGCAACTTCGTCGATCTGCCCACCGACTGCCCCCAACGGGACGAGCGGATGGGGTGGACCGGGGACATCTCCGCGTTCGCGCCCACGAGCGCGTTCCTGTTCGACGTGAAGGAGTTCCTCGCGGACTGGCTGCGAGACCTCGCCCTCGAACAGGCGAACCATGACGGCATCGTTCCGTACGTCGTGCCCGACATCCTCAAGTACGCCGTGACAGCGCAGGGCGGCGCCACGACCGAAGAGGCTGCGGCGTTCTGGAGCGATGCCGCGGTCTGGGTGCCCTGGTCGTTGTGGGAGGCCTACGGCGACCCGCAGATCCTCGACGAGGCGTTCCCGTCGATGGTCGCCCACGGGCGACGGGTCGCGAGTCTGCTCTCGCCGTCAGGGCTGTGGGATGCGGGCTTCCAGTTCGGGGACTGGCTCGACCCCGACGCGCCGGCCGCGCATCCGGAGCTCGCCAAGGCCGACCCGGGCGTGGTCGCGACCGCCTGCGCCTACCGGACCGCCGATCGTCTGAGGGCGACGGCCGAGGTTCTCGGACGGCGCTCGGAGGTGGACGAGTTCGGGCTGATGGCCCGCACTCTGCGCGACGCCTTCGTGCGCGAATACATCTCGGGTGAGCGAATCCGCAGCGACTGCACGACCGTGTACTCCCTCGCCATCGCGTTCGGACTCCTCACACCCGAACAGGAGGCCTGGGCGGGGGCACGACTGGCCGAACTCGTCGAGAAGAGCGGGTTCCACATCTCCACCGGCTTCGCCGGCACCCCGTTCATCGCCGATGCGCTGACGTCGACCGGTCAGACAGCCGTGGCCTACCGGCTGCTGCTGCAGCGGGAGTGCCCGTCGTGGCTGTACCCGGTCACGATGGGGGCGACCACGATCTGGGAGCGCTGGGACTCCATGCTCCCCGACGGATCGATCAATCCCGGTGACATGACGAGCTTCAACCACTACGCGCTGGGCGCGGTGGCCGACTGGCTCCACCGGGTGGTGGGCGGCCTGGCCCCTCTGGAGCCCGGGTACCGCAGCCTCCTCATCGCCCCGCAGATCGGTGACGGTGTCGACTGGGCCGAGACCTCGCTGGACACTCCGCACGGGTTCGCCTCGGTGCGGTGGGATCGTCAGGGCGACGGCGTCCACCTGAGGGCGATCGTGCCCGAAGGGGTCTCGGCGAAAGTCGTCTGGCAGGGCACGCCCGAGGTGTGGCTGGAGTCGGGAACCCACTCGCTGGTGCTGCCGTCGTCTGAGCTCGTGGAAGGACTGGCCCGATGAGCCTCGCGCACCCCCCTGAGCCCCACGCGGCGCCGTTCACCGATCCAGGGGTGCCGGTGGCGCACCGTGTCGACGACCTCCTCTCGCGGATGACGCTCGCCGAGAAGGTCGGCCAGATGCTCCAGTTGGACGCGCGCGGCCCGCTCGACGAGCTCATCCGCACGAAACTCAGCGGTTCGCTCCTGCACGCGTCTCCTGAGCGCATCCACGAGGCGCGGGATCTGGTGATGCAGACGCGCCTTCGGATACCGCTCCTGATGGCCGATGACTGCATCCACGGCCATTCCTTCCGGCCGGGTGCCACCATCTTCCCCACCCAGTTGGCGATGGCCTGCACCTGGGATGCCGGTCTGGTGGAGCGAGGCGCACGGGTCACAGCGGTCGAGGTCGCCGCCACCGGGCTGCACTGGACGTTCTCGCCGGTGCTGTGCATCGCGCGGGATCCGCGCTGGGGCCGGGTCGACGAGACCTTCGGCGAAGACCCGCACCTGATCGGTGAACTGGGCGCCGCCATGATCCGCGGCTACCAGGGCGACGGTCTCGACGACCCGACCGCCGTGCTCGCCACCGCCAAGCACTTCGCCGGCTATTCCGAGACGCAGGGTGGCCGGGATGCGAGCGAGGCCGATCTCAGCCCGCGAAAGCTGCGGTCGTGGTTCCTCCCGCCGTTCGAGAGAGCAGTCGAAGCGGGATGCCGCACGTTCATGCTGGGCTACCAGGCCATCGACGGGGTGCCGATCACGGCGAACTCCTGGCTCATCACCGACGTGCTCAAGGGGGAGTGGGGTTTCACCGGAGCCCTCGTCACCGACTGGGACAACGTGGGCCGCATGGTCTGGGAGCAGAACGTCTGCGCCGACGACATCGAGGCGGCGATCGTCGCCGTCGAGGCCGGCAACGACTTCGTGATGACCACTCCGCAGTTCTTCGAGGCGGCGCAGCTCGCCGTGGCCCAGGGGCGTCTCGACGAGCAGCTCATCGACGATGCTGTGCGCCGGATTCTCACCCTGAAGTTCGAGCTGGGGCTCTTCGATGCGTCGAGGGCGCCCGTGGAGCACCCCGAGGCGGTCATCGGGATTCCCGCGCACACCGACGTCAATCTCGAGCTGGCTCGCCGGTCGCTGGTTCTGCTGCGCAACGACGGAACGCTGCCGCTCGATCCGGCCGACTCCTCGAGACCCTCATCGGAGCGCGCCCCCACGATCGCGGTCATCGGCCCCAACGCCGACGATCAGCACGCGCAGCTCGGGGACTGGGCCGGGGCATCGGGCCAGATCAACTGGATGCCGCACGGTCATCCGCGTGAGCTGACGACGACGGTGCTGGACGGGCTGCGGAGATTCACTCCTCCCGAGTGGACGGTGACCTACGCCCGGGGTGCCGATATCGGCCAGGAGATCGACGACCCGGCCGGCGGGGTGCTCCGCGACGGTCAGCCGCGGCCCACGATCTTCGTTCCGGCGGAGCCAGACCCCGTGATGCTCGGGGAAGCTGTCCGGGCGGCGCGGGATGCCGACTGGGCGGTCGTCGTGCTGGGGGACACGGTGGCGCTCACCGGCGAGGGTTCCTCCACGGCGACCCTCGAACTGCAGGGGGCGCAGATCGCCCTTCTCGACGCCCTGGTCGAGACCAGCACGCCCGTCGTCTTGGTGCTCATCCAGTCGAAGCCGTCGGTGCTCCCCGCGTCGGCGGATCGCGTGGCCGCCATCGTCGAGGCGTTCAACCCCGGGATGCAGGGGGGGCGGGCCATCGCCGAACTGCTCACGGGAGTGATCGAACCGAGCGGGCGCCTTCCCATCTCGTTCCCGCGCCACGCCGGGCAGCTGCCCGTGTTCTACAACATGGTTCGCGGCCAGCACGGCGACCGGTACGCCGACCTCACTCAGGAGCCCCTGTTCGCCTTCGGGGAGGGTCTCTCCTACACCACGGTGGAGTACTCCGACCTTCGGCTGCAGGAGCGATCCCTCCCACGCGATGGCGTGGTGCGGGCAGCCGTGACCCTCACCAACACGGGCGATCGGCCGGCCACCGAGACCGTTCAGGCCTACATCTCCGACGTGGTGACCAGCGCCACCTGGGCGGGACGCGAGCTCAAGGGCTTCGCCCAGATCACCGTGGAGCCGGGGCAGAGTGTCGAAGCGAACATCGAGATCGCTGTCGACCGGTGCAGCATCGTGAATGCGCGGGGAGTGCGCGTCGTCGAAGCCGGGGCGTTCGAGTTGATGGTCGGGCGCAGTTCGAAAGACCAGGATCTCCTGCGCACGACCTTCACCGTGGTGTGATCACTCCGAGACGTCATCCCTCACGCGGTGTCGCCGGGCACGAGCCGCAGGCGGATGTCGGCGGGCACGGGAGGATCGCTCGCGTCGTCGGTGAGGGTGGCGAGCATCGCCGCGATGAAGTTCTGGGCGGGGGCGTCGGAGTCGTAGGCCACCGTGGTGAGGCGGGGGAGCGTGACCTGGCCGAGCGGGGTGTGGTCCATTCCCACCAGGGCGACGTCGTCGGGCACCCGGAGGCCTTCGAGGCGTGCTGCCGAGAGCAGCGCCGTGGCGACGTCGTCGTTGTAGCAGGCGATGCCGGTGCGGGAGCCGCCGAGTTGCGTGAGGGCCCCCACTGCCTGGTCGAGGTCGATGTCGAGCCTGATCGAGAGCGGCTCGGGCAGGCCCGCCCTGCGGCACTCCTCCCGCACCCCTGTCTCCCGGCCGTCGCCGAACGGGTCTTGGCGGGCATCCTGCAGCCGCGCGAACGCGAGCCGGGTGTGCCCGCGGTCGATCAGATGCCGCGCCTGGAGGGTGCCGATCTGCTCGTTGAGGGTGTCGCGCTCGGTGAACGCCGGGTCGATCGCCCGGATGCCGCGGCGATCCAGCAGCGCCCGCTGCTCGGGCGAGAACGGGGTGAGAGAGAGCACGGCGCGGGGCTTCATGCCCGAGACCAGGCGGTCCAGCGCTGTGCTGCTGGGCGTCGAGAGGCGGAGCACCAGGGTCAGGCCTCGGGCCGCCAGCTCGTCGGTGGCCCGGTCGAACAGGTCTTGAAGGTTGCCGCCGAAGGTGGTGTTCGGGATGAGGGCGATCACGAAGTCGCTCGAACCGAGCGCCAGCGCCCGGCCGGCCGCGGAGGGCTGGTACTCGAGTTCGGCAGCCGCCCGGTGCACGCGCTCCCGGGTGGTGGCCGAGAAGCGCTCGCCGCGGCCGTTCAGGATCTGGCTGACCGCGCCACGGGACACGCCGGCGCGGTCGGCGACATCCTGGCTGGTTACGAACACTTCGACCCTTTCGGCACGTGTATCGAGCCTACCCGCTATTGACGCGCGTTACCTGGCGCGATACTGTCGCTGGTAACGCGCGATACCCCCATCGCCCTCCCTTCCGAAGACGCACGTGGAGCACTCAATGACGAGCATCGTCGAATCCGACACCATCACGGTGAATCGTTCCAACCCGGCCACGCCCGAGGTCGGGCGCACGCTGTTCAACGAGGGCTGGTCGTTCCGATCCAAGACCACCGCGTTCCAGGAGCTGGGCGGCAGCTCGTCCTCCGGCTGGGCCGAGGTCCTTCTGCCCCACGACGCCCTCATCGACCAGCCGCGCCGTGCCGACGTCCCCCGTGGCGAGACCAACGGCTACTTCCCCGGCGGAGCCTTCGAGTACCGCACGGGCTACCTCGCTCCCGCCGAGTACAGCGGTCGCCGCATCCTGCTCGAGTTCGACGGGGTGTACCGCGACGCCGCCGTGTTCGTGAACGGCAACCTCGCCGGCCAGCGAGCCTTCGGCTACTCCCGCTTCGCCGTGCGCATCGACCCGTATTTGGTGTTCGGCGCCGAGAACGAGATCCGGGTGGAATGCCGCACCCACCTCGACAGCCGCTGGTATGCCGGGGCCGGCATCTACCGCGACGTGCATCTCGTGGTCAAGAACGCCGGCCGGATCGCCCACGACGGCGTGCGGGTCACCACCCCGGACATCGAGGCCGAGGGCGCCGTGGTCGAGGTGGCCGTCGACGTCGAGAACGACGGGCCCCTCACGAAGACCTTCGAGCTCGACATCGTGATCACCGATCGCGAGGGTTCGCCCGTCGCGACCGGCAGCTCACCCGTCACCCTGCTGCCGGGCACCCGCACGACCGCCCGTCGTCGGCTGTACGTGCAGAACCCCGCTCTCTGGAGTGTCGAGAACCCGAATCTGCACGACGTGCTGCTCACCCTGCGCGACGGAGACCAGGTGCTCGACGAGGAGACGGCGGTGCTCGGCATCCGGTCGCTGCAGCTCGACCCCCACCACGGGCTGCGCATCAACGGCGAGGTCGTGAAACTGCGCGGGGCCTGCATCCATCTCGACAACGGACCGCTCGGTGCCGTGTCGATGCGGGCGGCCGAGGAGCGTAAGGTCGCCCGGCTGAAGGCGGCGGGCTTCAACGCCATCCGCAGTTCGCACTGCCCCGCGAGCACCGCCCTGCTCGACGCGTGCGACCGACTCGGCATGCTGGTGATGGACGAGACCTTCGACGTCTGGACCTCGGGCAAGAGCGACTACGACTACTCCTACGACTTCGCCGAGTGGTGGGAGCGTGACGTCGAGGCGCTCGTGGCCAAAGACGTCAACCACCCCAGCGTGATCTTCTACTCGATCGGCAACGAGATCCCCGAGACGGGTACCCCGATCGGTTCCATCTGGGGCCGCCGGCTCGCCGAGAAGGTGCGCTCGCTCGACCCGACCCGGCTCGTCACCAACGGCATCAACCCGTTCGTGGCCATGCTCGACACCATCGTTCCGCAGATGAAGGCGCGACGGGATGCCGCGGCCGCCACCGCCGCGACGGGTGAGTCCGGCGGCGTCAACACGATGATGGCCGGCTTCGGTCAGATGATGGGCCACATCCAGGCCTCGGATGCGGCGACCGAGCGCACCGAGGAGTCGTTCGCCGTGCTCGACGTCGCCGGCATGAACTACGCCGATGCCCGCTACGTGGCCGACCGCGACCGCTTCCCCGACCGGATCATCGTGGGCTCGGAGACCTGGCCGAGCTCGATCGCCGGCAACTGGGAGCTCGTGCAGGCCGACCCGCGCGTGATCGGCGACTTCACCTGGACGGGCTGGGACTACCTCGGCGAGACCGGTCTCGGCACCGTGCGCTACGCCCAGCCGGTCGGTGAGGCCGATGACGCGTCGGCCTCCGGCTCGTTCTCGGGTGGATTCCCAGAACTCACCGCCTGGTGCGGCGACATCGACATCGCCGGTACCCGGCGCCCGGTGTCGTACTTCCGCGAGACCGTGTTCGGCCTCCGCTCCGAGCCCTACATCGCCGTCGATCGGCCCGAGTTCCATGACACCCCGATCGCCGTGGCGACCCCCTGGTCGTGGACCGACTCGCTGGGCAGCTGGTCGTGGCCCGGCTTCGAGGGCCGGCCCATCCGGATCGAGGTGTACAGCGACGCGCACGAAGTGGAGCTCCTCCTGGACGGTGCCGTGCTCGGACGGGCGCGAGTGGGTGAGGACAAGCCCTTCCGGGCCGCCTTCGAGACGACGTTCGCGCCCGGCGAGCTCACCGCCGTGGCGTTCACGGCCGGTGTGGAGACGGGGAGGTCGAGCCTCCGGAGCGCCGGCGACGACCTGGTGCTGCGGGCCGACATCGAGCGGGCCGAGCTGCGCCTGGACGGCACAGACCTCGGGTACGTCGACCTCGCGATCACCGATTCCGGCGGCGTGCTGCACAGTTCGCTCGACCGCGAGGTCTCGATCTCGATCGACGGCCCCGCCGTGCTGCAGGCCTTCGGCAGCGGCGCCCCCACGACCACCGAGACCTTCTCGGCCACGCACCACCGCACCTTCGACGGCCGCGCCGTGGCCGTCGTCCGGCCGACCGGCCCTGGGGCCATCACCGTCACTGCGACGGCCGACGGCGTCGCCTCGGTCTCGGCACGCTTCACGGCCGGCTGACCGGAGACGTCCCACCCCACCACCCTGCACCGCCCACCGCACCGACAAAGGAGTCACCATGAGAAGGCACGACGAAGACATCCCCATCCCCTCCGGCGCCTACCCGATCGGAGGATCCCTGGCCGCCGAAGACGTGGAGCAGCTGGCAGCGGTGCTCGACCAGGGGCGCCCCGACGACCGCCCGCCGGTGAGCAAGGGGTTCATCGCGATCCTGGCGCTCGGCCTCTTCGGCGCCTACATCGCCTTCGTCACGCCGATCGCCATCTCGCTGGCCATCCAGGTGAAGGCCATCGCGCCCGACAACGAGTCGTACCTCGGCCTCGTGCTGGGTGTCGGATCGCTCGCCGCCCTCGTCGTCGGCCCGCTCGGCGGGCAGCTCAGCGATCGGACGCGATCGCGGTTCGGCCGCCGCCGCCCGTGGATCTTCTTCGGCACCCTGCTCGGACTCGTGGGCCTGGGCATCATGGCGTCATCGACCACCATCTTCGTGCTCGCTGTCGGCTGGGTCGTCGCCCAGATCGGCTGGAGCCAGGCGGTCTCGACCTTCTTGATCGTGCAGGCCGACAAGCTGCCGGAGTCGCAGCGCGGCCGGGTCGGAGCCATCACGGGCTTCGCGACGATGATCGCCCCGGTGTTCGGAGCGGTGCTGGGCGGCTTGTTCGCCACGCAGCCCTTCGTCATGTTCCTGCTGCCGGGAGCGATCGCCCTCCTCCTGGTGCTCGTCTTCCTCGGCTTCTACAAAGACGCCGACAGCCGAGGGCTCCTCTTCGACGACAAGCTCACCGTCAGGGTCGCCCTGTCGAAGTACGTCTACAACCCGCGCCGGTACCCCGATTTCTCGTGGAACTGGCTCGGCCGCTTCCTGTTCTTCTTCGGGCTGACCCTCAGCACCAGTTTCACCGCCTACCTCTACGCGCAGCGGCTCGACCTCCCCGTCACCGAGATCGGCGCCACCGTCGCCACGGTGGGCGGCATCGGCATCCTCGGCACCATCGGCGGGGTGTTCTTCGGCGGGTTCCTCTCCGACAAACTGCGCCGGCGCAAGGTGTTCGTGCTCGGCTCCGGCATCCTCTTCGCCCTCGGCGCCCTGGTGCAGGTGTTCAGCACCGACTTCGCGATCCTGATCGTCGGGGCCGTGCTCTGCAACATCAGCATCGGGGTGTTCTCGGCCGTCGACCAGGCGCTGATTCTCGATGTGCTTCCGGAGCGCGAAACCGAAGCCGGCCGGTTCATGAACATCACGGCCTTCTCGACGCAGATCTCCCAGGCCGTCGCTCCCATCGCCGGAGCGGGGCTGCTGGCGCTGACCGCCGAGGGGGGCGAGTCGAACTACACGATGGTCTACATCGCCGCCGCTCTCTTCACGATCGCCGGGGGCTTCATCGTGCTCCGGGTGAAGAGCGTGCGGTAGCCACCGCCGCGCCCACCGACCGTCGCACCACACCGAACCAGAGGAACCATGAGCACCTTCCCGTACCACGACCCGTCGCTGCCGATCGCCGAGAGGGTCGACGACCTGCTGGGCCGCCTGAGCATCGAGGAGAAGGCCGGGCAGGTGACCCAGTACTTCCACTTCGGGTTCGCCGGAAGCGTGCCGGAGGCGGTCGACCTCGAGTCGCTCCCGCCCGAGCATCGAGCTTTTCTCCAGCAGCCCGCCATGGTCGAGGCGGCGGTGGCCGGTGGGGCCGCCGGCTCGGTGCTGTTCGTGAAGGATCCCGAGGGAACGAACCGTCTGCAGCGCTTGGCTGTCGAGAAGACCCGGTGGGGCATCCCGCTGCTCGTGGGCTTCGACGTCATCCACGGGCTCCGAACCGTGTTCCCGGTTCCGATCGCGCTCGCCGCGAGCTGGGATCCGCACGCCGTCGCCGAGGTGCAGGCCGTGGCCGCGCGCGAGTCGCGCGCGGTGGGCATCAACTGGACCTTCGCCCCGATGGTCGACATCGCCCGGGATCCGCGTTGGGGGCGCATCATCGAGGGTGCCGGAGAAGATCCGGCTCTCGGCGCTGCCATGGCGGCGGCCCAGGTTCGCGGCTTCCAGGGCGGGGCAGGCCCCATCGCCGCGGACAAGGTCGTCGCCGGGCCGAAGCACTTCCTCGGCTACGGAGCGGCCCGGGGAGGCCGCGACTACGAAGACGCGGAGATCTCGGAGTCCGAGCTGCGCAACGTCTACCTGCCGCCGTTCATCGCGGCACTCGACGCGGGCGCCGCGAACGCGATGAGCGCATACATGGACCTCAACGGCGTTCCGGCCTCAGGCAGCCGCCGTCTGCTGACCGAGTTGCTGCGCGACGAGCTCGGCTTCGACGGCTTCGTCGTCTCCGATGCCAACGCCGTGCGATCGCTCGAGATCCAGCACTTCGCCGAAGACCTCACGGATGCGGCGGCCCGCGCGCTGAGCGCCGGTCTCGACATGGAGATGTGCGTCTTCGATCCGGCCTACTCACGCATCCCGGCCGCCCTCGCCGAGGGCAGGATCGACATCGCGACCCTCGATCTCGCGGTGCGTCGCATCCTGACCGTGAAGTTCCAGCTCGGCCTGTTCGAGTCGCCCTACGTCGACGAGGACCGGGCCGGCGAGGTGCTCGCCGATCCGGCGCACCGCGAGCTCGCCCGCACGGCCGCGCAGAAGTCGATGGTGCTGCTGAAGAACGACGACGGTGCGCTGCCGCTGCCGGCCGCCGCGGCGGGCAGCGACACGGTCGCGGTGATCGGCCAGCTCGCCGACAGTCGACGCGACACCCTCGGCCCGTGGGTGTTCGATCACCGCACCGACGAGACGGTCACCATCCTCGACGCGCTCCGCGACCGTCTGGGGGAGGAGCAGGTCGGTTTCTCTCCGGGCGCAAGCATTCCCGACCGGGTGTTCCCGTCGGCTTTCGACCGGATGGATCCGACCGTCGTCGGCACACCGGCCGATTACGACGACGATGCCGCGATCACGGCCGCTGTCGATCTCGCCGGCGCCTCGGACGTGGCGATCGTCGTCGTGGGCCAGCGTCAGAACCAGATCGGCGAGAAAGCCTCGGCGTCGACCCTCGATCTCCCCGGGCGCCAGCTCGAACAGCTTCAGCGCATCGTCGCCACCGGCACCCCGGTGGTGCTGGTCGTGATGGCCGGCCGGCCGCTCGACCTGCGGTGGGCCGACGAACACGTCGCGGCGATCCTGGTGTGCTGGTACCCGGGCACGAGCGGTGGACAGGCCGTGGCCGACACCCTGCTCGGCGACGTCTCGCCCGCCGGCCGGCTCCCCTTCACCTGGCCCCGTCACGTCGGCCAGGTGCCGATGATCTACTCCCACTACCGCACCTTCGATCCGGCCGACCAGGGTGGCCGGTACTGGAACGAGCCGAGCACTCCGCTCTACCCCTTCGGCCACGGCCTGTCGTATGCCTCGTTCGAGTACTCGAACCTGCGGCTCGACCGCGGGTCGATCGCGATCGGGGAGACGGTGGCGGTGCACGTCGACGTCACGAACACCTCCGACCGCGCGGCCGACGACGTCGTGCAGCTGTACATCCACCAGCGGTTCGGCACCTCGACCCGGCCCGTGCGCGAGCTCAAGGCCTTCGAGCGGGTCGCCATCGCGCCGGGCGAGACCGAGACCGTCACCTTCGCCCTCGGGCCCGACCAGTTGCGCTACTGGAGCGGGGAACCGCTCGACTACGTGCAGGACGCGACCACGATCGACGTCTTCGTCGGGGGCTGCTCCGACGCCGAGCTGGCCGTCGAACTGGAGGTCACCGCATGACCGCTCGATTCGTGAGTGCAGCCGCCCCCTCGCGCGAGGGCGACCCGGCGAACTACTTCCGGCAGGAGTTCACCGTCGGGGTGGGTCTCCGGCGGGCGACCCTCCGGATCTCGGCCCTCGGTATCGTCGAACCGTGGCTCAACGGTCGGCGGGTGGGCGCCGAGGTCCTGGCGCCGGGATGGACCTCCTACCGCCATCGCCTGCACGTGTCGAGTCATGATGTGACCGACCTCGTCCGCCACGGGGCGAACGCGCTCGGCGCCGTCGTCGGTGAGGGCTGGGCGGTCGGCCCCCTCACCTGGGAGAACCGGCGCCACAACTACGCCGACCGGCCCGCCCTGTTCGCCGAGCTCGAGCTGCAGTTCGACGACCGCACCGAGATCGTCGGCACCGACGGGCACGTCCGGGTCGGCCAGGGCGGCGTGCGCTCCAACGGCATCTATGCCGGCGAAGACTTCGACGCGCGGCTGGAACCCCTCGGCTGGGCCGAGCCCGGCTTCGACGACAGCGACTGGGCGCCCGCACAGGCCTTCGACTGGAGCAGGGAGACCCTCGTCGAGGGGGCCGCCCCGCCGATCATCCGACACGAGGAGCTCTCCCCGGTGTCGATCAGCACGAGCCCATCGGGCCGCACCATCGTCGACTTCGGTCAGAACATCTCGGGTTGGGTGCGCCTGACGGTCGATGGAGAAGCGGGCCGCACCATCACCCTGCGCCACGCCGAACTGCTCACTCCCGACGGCGAGCTCGAGACCGAGACCCTCCGCAGCGCGGCCGCGACCGACCGCTACACGCTCCGGGGCGGGGGGCCCGAGAGCTGGGAGCCGCGCTTCACCTTCCACGGCTTCCGCTACGCCGAGGTCGACGGGTGGCCAGGCGAGCTCACTCCGGATGCGCTGCGTGCGGTGGTCGTGCACAGCGAGATGGCGCGCACCGGCTGGTTCGAGACATCCGACCCTCTGCTGACGAAGCTGCACGAGAACACGGTGTGGTCGATGCGCGACAACTTCGTGGGCGTGCCCACCGACTGCCCGCAGCGCGATGAGCGGCTCGGCTGGACGGGCGACCTCAACGCCTTCACCCCCACGGCCACGTTTCTCTACGACGTGCGTGGTGTGCTCGGCTCGTGGCTGCAGGATCTCGCGGCGGAGCAGAAGGCCACCGGCACCGTTCCCTGGTCGGTGCCCGACGTTCTGACCACCCCCTCGTCGGCGACGGCGCTCTGGAGCGACGCGGCCATCAGCATCCCGTGGGCGCTCTACGAGGAGTACGGCGATGCGAGCATCCTGCGCCGCAGCTATGAGTCGATGACCTCCTTCATGACCGAGGTCGAGGGCGCGCTCGACGCCGACGGGCTGTGGGGCTCGGGCTTCCAGTTCGGCGACTGGCTCGACCCCGACGCGCCGGCCGACAACCCGGCGGGTGGCAAGACCGACCGCTACCTCGTGGCCTCGGCCTACCTCTGCACGACCACCCGTGAACTGGCGGCGACCGCCGAGGTGCTCGGTGAGACGACGGATGCCGCCCACTACCGCGAGCTGGCCGAGCGGGTGCGGCGGGCCTTCCGTCGCGAGTTCGTGACCGAGACGGGTCGGCTGGTGAGCGAATCGGCCACGGCGTACGCGCTCACCATCATGTTCGGACTGCTCGATGACACGCAGCGCACGAGGGCCGGCGATCGCCTGGCCGCCCTGGTCGCGGCATCCGGTTTCACCATCTCGACGGGTTTCGCCGGCACGCCTCTGATCACCGACGCGCTGAGCTCGACCGGGCACCTCGAGGAGGCCTACGAACTGCTGATGCAGACCACGAGCCCGTCGTTCCTCTATCCGGTGACGATGGGGGCCACCACCATCTGGGAGCGCTGGGATTCGGTGCTGCCCGACGGAACCCTCAACTCCACCGGGATGACCTCGCTCAATCACTATGCGCTCGGTGCCGTGGCTGACTGGCTGCATCGGGTGGTGGGCGGGCTCGCTCGAACCTCGGCCGGCTGGCGCACCTTCACCATCGCGCCGCAGCCCGGTGGCGGGCTCACCTCGGCGCGCACCGCCCATGAGACCGTGCTGGGCCGGGCCTCGGTCGACTGGCGGACAGAAGGCGGGGAGTTCGTTCTCGACGCGGTCGTTCCCGCCGGCTCCACGGCCACGGTCGTGCTGCCCCTGCACCCCGACGGGCGGGTCGAGAAAGAGGTCGGCGGCGGCACCCACTCGTGGCGCTACGCGCTGCCCGCGGGTTACGGCGACGCCATCGTCTATTCGATGGACACCCCCATGAAGGAGATCATGAAGAACGACGCCCTCTGGGCCGCGGTACTCGACGTGATGCGGGTGTATTTCCCCGGCGTGCCCCTCGAGGCGGCGGGAGCGCAGATGGCCGAGATGCCGCTCAGCGCAGTGGTGCTCCGTCTGCCGGGCGCCTCCGCAGACCTCGAGCGCGACCTTCGGGCCGCGCTCAGCACCGAAGGAGTAACCGTATGAGCACCCCGTACACATCAATCCGGCCGGGCCAGGAGTGGCTCGACACCGCCGGCAACCGTATCCAGGCCCATGGAGGGTCGCTGTTCTTCGAGAACGGCGTCTTCTACTGGTACGGCGAGAACAAGGAGAAGACCACGCCAGGCAGCGGTATCTGGCACTGGGGCGTGCGGGCCTACTCCTCCACCGACCTGTACAACTGGCAGGACAGGGGGCTGATCATCCCGCCGGTGACCGACGACGAGTCGTCACCGCTGCACCCGGTGCAGAAGATGGACCGACCGCACATCATCTACAACGAGGCCACCGGCAAGTACGTCTGCTGGGTGAAGGTGATGGGTGACGGAACGTTCGCGCCCCAGCGCTCGACCGTGCTCACCGCCGACCGGCTGCTCGGCCCCTACGAGATCGTGCGGACGGGCCTGGAACCGTTGGAGATGAGCGCAGGCGACTTCGATCTCGTCGTCGATCCCGAGACGAAGAAGGGCTACTACTTCTTCGAGAAGGTGCACACCGACCTGATCTGTGCCGAGCTGACCGACGACTACACCGATGTCTCGGGCGTGTTCACCAGCCACTTCCCGCACCCGGGACCGCCGTTCACCCGGGAGGCGCCCGCTCATTTCTCGCGCGGCGGACGGCACTACCTCGTGACCTCGGGATCGACCGGGTACTTCCCGAACTTCACCGAGGTCGCCTCGGCGGACGACTACCACGGGCCGTGGACGGTGCTGGGCGACGCGCATCCCGACGACGCCTCCCGTACCTCGTTCCGGTCGCAGATCAGCAGTGTGTTCAGGCATCCTCTGAAGCGCGACCTGTACATCGCGCTCGCCGACCGGTGGCTGCCGCAACTGCCCGAGGACATGCCGAACGTCTACGACGTGGTGGCCTCGATGGCCGGGGGCCACGGCGACCCGGAGAGCGCCCCGGATGCGGCGTCGGCCGCATCCGTCGGCGACCCGGCTTCGGGCAGGAGTGATGACGATCGCGCCGCGATGGCCGCCGGGCTCGGCGAGAACACCGCCATCGCCGACTACGTCTGGCTCCCCATCCGCTTCGACGGCGAGCACCCCACGATCAGCTGGCACGACGAATGGAGCCTCGACGAGTTCGCCGACGCCGAGACTCCTGCTGACCCCATCGATGCGGGAGAGAACCGGTGAACCCGATCACCCGCATCATCGAGAAGCGCTTCATGGCGCCCGCCCGCCGCATGAAGCAGACGCAGTTCGAGGAGCTCGCGCCCGCCGGCGGCGAGATCGTCTTCCTCGGCGACAGCATCACGGAGGGCGGCGCCTGGCATGAGTGGTTCCCCACGGTCCGAGTGCTCAACCGCGGCATCGACGGCGACACCACCGACGGTGTTCTGGCGCGCCTCGGAACGGCACTCCGGAGCGGGCCGTCGGCGGTCTTCTTGCTCATCGGCACGAACGACCTGGCGCTGAAGCGGCCACGCGAGCAGACTCGGGCGAACGTCGACGAGATCGTGCGGCTCATCCGCGACGAGGGGCGCGGACCGGAGGTGGTGCTGCAGAGCGTGATGCCGAGGCAGGAGAGGTTCCGCCCGCGAGTCGAGGAACTGAATCGGGAGTATCAGGAGATCGCGTCCCGGCGCGGCGCGCGCTATCTCGACCTCTGGCCGGCGCTCGCCGACGCCCACGGCGCCCTGAACTCGCAGTTCACCCTCGACGGCCTGCACCTCACCGGCGCGGGCTACCGCGCCTGGACGACGGTGCTCGAACCCCTCGTCCTGACCCACAGAGAGGCACGACCATGACCACGTTCCCCGACGGATTCCTCTGGGGTGCAGCCACCGCACCCCACCAAGTCGAAGGCAACAACGTCAGCAGCGACTGGTGGGCCCGCGAGCAGAAGATGCCCGGCATGCAGGCCTCGGGCGACGCGAACGACAGCTACCACCGCTACGCCGAAGACATGCGGCTGCTCGCCGACGCGGGCCTGAATGCCTACCGCTTCGGCATCGAGTGGGCCCGCATCGAGCCGGCCCCCGGCCGAATCTCCCGAGCCGAGCTCGCGCACTATCGGCGCATGATCGATACCGCGCTAGCCTTCGGACTCACCCCGGTGGTGACCCTGCACCACTTCTCGAGCCCCCTCTGGTTCGCCCAGGAGGGCGGCTGGGTGGGCGAACGTTCGACCGAGCACTTCGCCGCCTACGTCGAGGCCGCGTCGAGCATCCTGGAGGGTGTCGAGTGGGTGTGCACCATCAACGAGCCGAACATGCTCGCCTTCATGGTGCGCATGATGAACCTCGCTCGCGAGGGCAAGGTGACCGAGTGGCAGAGCCCGACCGTCGAGGGTTCGCACCAGCCCCAGCTGCCCGACCCCGATCCTGAAGCGGGTCGACGGCTGATCGACGCCCACCACGCGGCTCGCGACATCCTGAAGCGGCGCACCGACGCCGCCGTGGGCTGGACCGTGGCGAACGAGTCGCTCGTGGCCGCACCCGGTTCTGAGGCGAAGCTGCGTGAGGTTCAGGATGCGCGCGAGAACGCCTTCCTGGTCGCGGCGCGCGGCGACGACTTCATCGGGGTGCAGTCGTACACCTCGCAGCTCGTCGATGAGAACGGCATCGTGGCGCACACGCCCAGCCCCGAGAACACGATGGTGGGAACCGCGTACCGGCCCGACGCGATCGGCATCGCCATCCGTCACGCGTGGGACATGACCGAGGGGGTGCCGGTCGTGGTCACCGAGAACGGCATCGCCACGCCCGACGACGCGCGGCGCATCGCCTACACGACCGTGGCGCTGCAGAACGTGGCCGCGGCCCTCGCCGACGGCATCGACGTGCGCGGCTACCTGCACTGGTCGGCTCTGGACAACTACGAGTGGGGCCACTGGGAGCCGACGTTCGGCCTCATCGCCGTCGATCGCGAGACGTTCGAGCGGCACCCGAAGCCGAGCCTGGCCTGGCTCGGCGGGGTCGCCCGGGCCAATGACATCGATCCCCCCCCAACAGCGCCGGAGCGCCCAGCGCCGACCCGGCCGCCGTGAGCCAGTCCACCGACAACCCGTCCCTCGACCAGAAAGACGCATCATGACCGACCCCACCGTCGTCCTCACCGCGAACAGCACCATCGGAACCTGGCTGCAGCACCCCGTCGGCGCCCAGATCGTCGCCGGCATCGCCGCGCAGGGCGGGATGGACCAGAAGGCTCTCGCCATCCTGCGCAAGGTGCCCCTCGGACGGCTGATCGCCTCGTCGCCGAACGCCCCCGAAGGCCTCATCGACACCCTCGTGGCGCAGGCCAACGGCGGTCGCACCCCGTCGGACGACGAGGCCTCTGGGCTCGCCTGGGTGGAGAAGATCAGCGCGGGGCGGTTCGACGGCAAGACCGTGATCGTCACCGGGGCCGCATCCGGAATCGGGCGAGCCGTCGCCTCGCGGGTGGCGCGAGAGGGCGGACGGGTGATCGCCGTCGACATCTCGGCCGAGCGCCTCGACGACCTCGCGGCGGAGCTCGGAGAGTTCGACGTCCGACCTGTCGCAGGCGACATCACCTCGGCCGACGGGGTCGCCGCGATCGTGGCCGCCACTGAGGGGCGGGTGGATGCCCTGGCCAACGTGGCGGGCCTGCTCGACGACTTCGCACCCCTGCATGAGGTCAGCGACGCCGTGCTCGAACGGGTCTTCACCGTGAACGTCTTCGGTGTCATCCGGCTCACCCGGGCTGTGCTCCCCCTGATGATCGAGGCCGGCAGCGGGTCGATCGTGAACATCGCCTCGGAGGCGGCCCTCCGCGGATCGGCCGCGGGGCTCGTCTACACCGCGTCGAAGAACGCCGTGGTGGGCATCACGAAGAGCACAGCGTTCATGTACGAGCCGTACGGCATCCGCACCAACAGCGTCGCGCCCGGAGGAACCCTCACGGGAATGCGCCCGGTGAACACGAACGAGTTCGGCCAGAAGCGGGTGATGAGCCACGTGGCCGATGTGCCGATCGCGCTGCCCGAGGCGCTCGCCGCCTCGATCACCTTCCTGCTGAGCGACGACTCCGTCAACATCAACGGGGCCATCCTGCCCTCGGACGGTGGCGAGTCGGTCTTCTGATCCCGACCGCCGGTCGCCCTCAACCGGTGCGGGGCGAGTAGCGAACGGGCCGGCTCGTGCGGGCGACCAGTGCACGCAGTGACTCGAGGCTCGAGTCGCGCGGCACGAGCCCATGGGCGCGGGCCTGGACGAGCACATTGCCGAGCGCCGTCGCCTCGACCGGCCCGGCCACCACCGGGAGGCCGGTGCGATCGGCGGTTAGCTGGCACAGCAGGCCGTTCTGTGAACCGCCGCCCACGATGTGCACCACCGACACCCGCCGGCCCGAGAGCTCGGCGGCCTCCCGGATCGCCTGGGCGTACGCCACCGCGAGACTCTCCAGGATGCTGCGGGTGATCTCTGCGCGGCTCACCGGGGCAGGGAGGCCGCGCGACGTGAACCAGCCCGTGATCCGCCCGGGCAGGTCGCCGGGGGCGATGAACACGGGGTCGCCGGCGTCGAAGAGGGGCGCCGGGCCGGCCGCCTCCGCCGCCGCCGCTGCGCCGAGTAGCGCCGACAGGTCGATGGCCTCTCCCGACTCCCGCTCCCAGTGGCGCACCGATTCGGTGAGCAGCCACAGGCCCGAGACGTTCTTCAGGAACCGGGTGCGACCGTCCACCCCGCCCTCGTTGGTGAAATTGGCGGCTCGACCGGCGTCGGTGATCACCGGATGCTCGAGCTCCACCCCGACGAGCGACCAGGTGCCGCTCGAGATGTAGGCGAAGTCGGGCTCGACTGCCGGAACCGCCACCACCGCCGACGCGGTGTCGTGGGAGCCGATCGCGGTGACGGGGAGGGGTGACGCGGCACCCAGCTCGGCGGCGACGGCCGGCAGCAGGAATCCGGTGTCGGTTCCGGGATCGATCAGGGGCGCCAGCAGCCGGGGTGGGATGCCCAGACGCTCGGCGAGATCCGTGTCCCACTGCCCGGTCACCACGCTCAGCAGCCCGGTGGTGGAGGCGTTGGTGCGTTCGGCCCGGCGCACGCCCGTGAGCCAGAAGGCGAGCAGGTCGGGAATGAGCAGCATCGTGTCGGCGCGGTCGAGCCACCCTCCGTCACGATCGACGGCGAGCTGATAGACGGTGGTGAAGGGCAGGAACTGCAACCCGTTCCGGCGATGGAGCTCGGGAGGCTCAACTCGCGCGTGCACGGACTCCACGCCCGGAGCGGAGCGGTCGTCGCGGTAGTGGAATGGCGTGCCGAGCATCCGTTCGCCCGCGATGAGGGCGTAATCGATCGCCCAGGAGTCGATGCCGATGCTGCCGAGGCCCGGCTCCTCGTGCACCGCGGAGGCGAGGCCCGCGAGCACGTTGCGGTAGAGCTCGAGGATGTTCCAGTGCAGCCCGTCGACGGTTCGTACGGGCCGGTTCGGAAACCGGGCCACCGGCACGAGCTTCACCTCGTCGGGCCGCACGTACCCGAGCATCACCCGACCGCTGGTGGCTCCGAGGTCGACCGCCGCGACGGCCGGCGTCACGCGCGCGAGGGGGCTGGGCCGACGACGCCGCGGGCGGGGGCGTTCATGCGCCCCAGCCGGCCTGCACGCCGCCGGCACGCTCCGCGACGATGCGCTCCTGGTAGCCGGAGGCCTTGAACGCGCTGATCGGGTCGGCCGGCAGACCCCGTGACTCCCGCCACGACGCCAGCATCGGCCGCACATCCGTGTAGAAGGCGTCCATCAGGATGCCGTTCGCGCCGAGCACGTCGTTGTCGTTCTGCGCTGCGAGCAGCGCCTCACGGTCGACCAGCAGGGCCCGCGCGGTCATCTCCTGCACGTTCAGCACCGATCGCAGTTGGCCCACGATCTTCTCCTCGACGTTGTGGCACTGATCGAGCATGAACGCCACGGGGGAGCCGACGTCGTACCCGCCGCCGCGCACGACCTCGTAGAGGATGCGGAACAGCTGGAACGGATCGGCCGCACCCACGATCAGGTCGTCGTCGGCGTAGAACCGCGAGTTGAAGTCGAAGGAGCCCAGTTTTCCGAGGCGCAGCAGCTGCGCCACGATGAACTCGATGTTCGTGCCGGGGGCGTGGTGCCCGGTGTCGAGGCAGGTGAAGGCCTTGGGCCCGAGGGCGCTCACGTGCGCGAAGCTGGTTCCCCAGTCGGGAACGTCGGTGTGATAGAAGGCCGGCTCGAAGAACTTGTACTCCAGCACCAGGCGCTGCTCGTCGCCGAGCGCGTCGTAGATCTCCTGCAGAGACTCGGCCAGCCTGTCCTGTCGCGAGCGGATGTCGCCCTGACCCGGGTAGTTCGTGCCGTCGGCGAGCCAGATCTTGAGATCCTGCGACCCGGTCTGGTGCATGATCTCGATGCACTCGAGATGGTGGTCGACGGCTTTGCGACGCACCGACGCCTCGGACGAGGTGAGCGACCCGAATTTGTATGCGTCATCCTGGAACGTGTTCGAGTTGACGGTGCCGAGCTCGACGCCGAGGTCTCGGGCGTACGCACGCAGAGCGGCGTAGTCGTCGACCGTGTCCCACGGGATGTGGATGGCCACCTTCGGCGCCAGGCCCGAATACCGGTTCACCTCGGCCGCATCGGCGATCTTCTCCTCCGGTGTGCGCGGGGTGCCCGGCGTGCCGAACACCTTGAAGCGGGTTCCGGAGTTGCCGAAGGCCCAGCTCGGCAGTTCGATGGCCTGCCGCTCGAGATCGGCTGCGATGTCGTCGAACTGCACCATTGAAAGTCCCTCGGATTGATCTTCAGTGAAATGAATCGTTTCAATACTCGGGGATCGACGACGAATCCGCAATGGGCAGGGCGCGCATGTCGCGACCTGGCGGTTTCTAGCGAGCTCGCGGCTGAATCATGCGACGGACGACTTCTTCGGCGGTTGCGCGGTGTCGCGCAACCGTCTCGACGCTGATCGCCGTGACACTGGCGGTCGCCCAGTACGTGGCGCAGGCCAGGATCAGCTTCAGGAGTTCGTCCGGATCCCAGGTCGGGTCGATCGACCCCGCGGCCTGGGCTCGCGTGATGGCGGCGACCTTGTCGGCGTGATTGGCCTGCACGGCGGTCACCTCGAAGGCGCGTTCGCACTGCTCGTCGAGCTTCGTCCAGGCCAGGAGTCGAAGGTCATCCGGGCGTGCGCCGAAGTGCTCGACGAGATCGCCGGCGTACTCGACGAGGTCGTCGTTCTGAACCCGCACCGCGGCCTCGAAGCGCTCGAACGCACCGCTGATGACTTCGTCGAACAGGCCCTGCTTTCCGCCGAAGTAGGCGTAGAGGCGTTCCTTGCTGGCGCCGGCATCCTTTGCGATGCGATCGATTCGCGCGCCGGTCGCCCCGAGCCGGATGAACTCCGCCTCTGCGGCGGCCAGGATGTCGACCCGAGCTTGCTGTTCTGAGCGTCTTGTCATGATTTCACTCTAGCAAACAAACTCGTTCGTATGTTTAGATGGGCGCACCCAAACCCGACTCGCCCGCTTCGCCGGGTAGTGAAAGGCAGTCATGACGCACACAACCGCGAATCAACCTCCCCGCCTGGACAACCCCGACCACTCACGGCGTGCTGCCACCGTGGCCGGTGGCCCGCTCGACTCGGAAGGCCCTGGTTCCGAGCATCGCTACCGGAACCTCGTTCTCGGAGCGGTGGCCATCCTGCTGCTGGCGATGGCGATGCTCGTCAGCTACTCCAGCGCCTTCGGGCACCCGCAGCCGAACAACGTGCACCTCGCCGTGAGCGGAGACGCCCAGACGATCGTGGCCCTGGAACAGCAGGACCAACTCGACCTCATGGTCGTGTCGTCCGAGGAGGATGCGAAGACCGCCGTGCTCGACCGCGACGTCGACGGGGCGATCATCGTGCCCACCCCGGGCGCGGGCGCTCCCGTCACGACCTACATCGCCAGCGGCAGCGGCAAGAGCCTCGGCGTCGCCATCTCCGCCATCGGAGAGACCGTCGCTCAGAAGATCGGCGCGACGAACACCACCACCGACCTGGCACCGCTGCCGGAGAACAACCCCGGCGGGTCGATCGAGTTCTACGCCATCTTGTTCGCCGGACTCGGCGCGGCGCTCGGCGCGACGATCTTTGGCCGCATCCTCGGAACCGTCGACACGGCTCCGCGATTCGTGGAGCGCAGCATCGTCCTCGTCGCGTACAGCGGGCTCCTCGCCGGGCTCATCACCCTCTGGATCAACACTGCGCTGAACGCAGTGACCGCCACGCCCTGGGCGATCTTCGCCTCGCTCTGGCTCACCGTGCTCGCCGTCGGTGGCGCAGTGACCGGTGTCGCGGCCGTCGGGGGCACGATCGCCGCGCTGGCCACCACGCTGGCCCTGGTGATCCTCGGCAACACCTCCTCGGGCGGGCCGTTCGGGATCCACCTGCTGAACGACTTCTTCCAAGGCCTGTACTACGTCTTTCCCCAGGGCGACGGCCTCGACCTTCTCCGCTCCATCGAGTACTTCGACGGGGCCGCCATCGCCGGCCCCGTCATCCGTCTCGCCATCTGGGCCGCCGCCGGCCTCCTTCTCGCACTCATCGCGATGCTCGTGCGCCACCGCCGCGACACCGCCGCACGTGCGCGGCTCGCCCAGTTCAACCAGGCCACGACTGCGACGACGCCCACATCGGACGCGGCGGCCATCACGGGCGCGATAGTCTCCTGAAACGTTCCATAACCGGGGAGGCGATCGTGGCGGCAGCCAATGTGCGCGACGTAGCAGAGCGTGCGGGTGTCTCGGTGGGAACGGTGTCGAACGTGCTGAACGGATCGCCCCGCGTCTCGCCCGACACGGCGAGACGCGTGCAGGAGGCCATCGACGCTCTGGGTTTCGTGCGTAACGACGCGGCCCGCCAGCTCAGAGCGGGGCGGAATCGCACCATCGGGTTCGTGGTTCTCGACGTCTCCAACCCCTTCTACACGGATGTCGCTCGCGGTGCCGAGCTGGCGCTCGCCGAGCACCGTCGGCCGCTCGTCCTCGGCAATACCGGAGACGACGTCGCTCGCGAACTCGCCTATCTCGACCTGTTCGAGGAGCAACGCATCGGGGGGCTGCTGATCTCGCCCGTGGGCCCGGTGAACGGGCGGCTCGAGCGGCTGCGGGATCGGGGTTCGCCCGTGGTGCTCGTCGAACGACGCGCCACCACCGCCTCGTTCAGCTCCGTCTCGGTCGACGATCGACGTGGCGGCGAACTCGCTGCCACGCACTTGCTCGAGCTCGGGCGTTCGAGAGTCGCGTTCCTCGGCGGCCCGGCCGGCATCATCCAGTCGTCCGACCGTTACGAGGGGGCGGTGAGAGCGAGTGCGATGCACGAGGCGTCGCCTCCGCTCCGGATCGAGCTCGAGGCCATGAATGCCGAGTCTGGGCGCAGTGGGGCGCTGCGACTGCTCGAGCTGCCGGCCGATCGACGGCCCGATGCGGTGTTCGCCGCCAACGACCTGATCGCACTCGGGGTGCTGCAGGCACTCACCTTCGCCGGTGTGCGGGTGCCCGACGACATCGCCCTCATCGGCTACGACGACATCTATTTCGCGGCCAATGCCGCCGTGCCCTTGTCGTCGGTGCGTCAACCCGCCCGGGAGATCGGCCGCACCGCCGCCGAACTGCTGATCGCCGAGATTGACGACCCCGGGGGTGACGAGCGGCGACAGGTGGTCTTTGCGCCGGAACTGGTGGTGCGCGCCTCGACGGCGGGCCATGGCTGAGGTTCGCTCCTCACGACGCAGGGCCGTGGGACAGAGACCCCACCCCAGGCCCAGCACCGC
>NZ_JBHFHD010000004.1:0-95416 GCF_041927335.1 Herbiconiux liangxiaofengii
TGAGTTTCTCTCCCCACGACGCGGGCCCGTGCCCAGAATCCCTGCCCCGGCCCACGGCCCTGCGTGTGTTCGACGAGCGCGCTACTTGGTGAGGATGCGGCGCAGCTCGGCCGCGGTGTTCTCGAGCAGCGTGGTCGCTTCGGCCCGCTGCTCCTTGGTGGCGACGTCGCGGTAGGCGGCCAGGGCCTGCATCACGCGGATGCCGCGCTTGGCCAGCTTGACCTCGCTCTTCTTCGGGGGGCGGGGTGCGAACAGGCCGAACCCGCCTCGGGGGCCGAAGCCCGCCTTGCCGGGGCGGAAACCGGGGCCGGCGAAGCCGTGGCCGAAGCCGGGGCCGCCGAAGCCGCGACCCCCGCGGAAGCCGGGGTGGTGGTCGGCGCCGGGGCCGTAGGAGGGGTGCGGGCCGAACTCGGCGCGGTCGGACTGGTCGGGGGTGGTGTGTGTGGTGTTCATGGGGTGTGGTCCTTACGGTGAAGAGGTGAACCACGACCGACGATCCGCCGGATGGTTCATCGTCGAGATGTTCGGCGATAGCTCAAAGATATATCGCCGAATAACGTTTAGCAAGCACCGATGCGTGATTTCGCTGACGGCGGACGCCGAGACCACGGGGCGGCCCGCGTAGCGGCTGCGGGTCGGGGCGGCGGGCCCGGGGTGCGAAGCGCTGCCCGGCCGCTCGCGTCTACCGCGCGTGCCGGTCGACGAACGCGACGGTGTCGGCGAAGGCGGTCCGAGCTCCCTCGGTGGAGAGGTCGAAGACGTAGTCGTGCGGCAGGTCGCTGCCGGTGCCGGTCCAGTACCGGCTCGTCACGTCGACTCCCCGAGCCCGCAGCACGGCATCGAGCTCGTAGGTCTGCGGCTCGAGCGGGTCGGCGTCGCCCGAGGTGAGGTAGGTGGGAGGGTAGTCGGCGGTGGCGGTGCGGGTGGTCGACAGCTGGTCGAGCCGCGGGTCGGAGGCCCAGTCCTTCCGGCCGAGATAGCTCCAGGCGAAGGTGTCGAAGGCGGGGAACCCGGTGCGGCCCACGGTGTCGAAGTCGTAGGGCCCGGAGTACAGGATGACGCCGCGGAGATCATCCGCCGGTGTCGTGACGGCGACACCCATCTGCTCCCGCAGCGCCGGGTTCGTGACGAGAGCTCCCACTTGGGCGGCGAGCTGGGCCCCCGCGGAGTTGCCGGCGACGAACAACCGAGTCGGGTCGCCGCCGTAGCGCGAGCTCGAGGCGCTGAGGTAGTCGAGCGCGGCGACCGACTGCAGCACCGGCACCGGATACTCGTGCTCGGGCGCCACCGAGTAGTCGAGGTTCGCCACGACGTAGCCCGCCGAGGCGAGGAGCTTCGCGTAGTCCGCGATCTGTGAGGCCGTGCCGAGGATCCAGCCGCCGCCGTGGATGAGCAGCACCACCGGCTTGCCAGGGCCACCCGCGTCGTCGCTGGCCCCGTAGACGGTGAGCCGCGCATCCGGCAACCCGTCGACCGGCACCGAGACCTGCTCGGGTTCGGGCACCGCCGCCATCTGCGGGGCTAACGGCCCCTCCGTGACGGTGTCGTCGTTCATCTCGACGATCGCACGCAGCCCGAGGGCGAGAGGCCAGGGCGTGATCGCGTTCACGATGAAGGGCGCGGCCAGCACGAGCACCACGACCGCGGCCACGATGAGCTTCGCCCGGCGGCTCAGGTGCCGGCGGCGTTCGGGAGGGCTGGTCAACGGTGGTCCTCGTGCTTCCTGCGTGGCGGAGCGCTGGCGACGTCGTGCGGCCAATTCTGCCCTGCGCGCGACCGACGCCGCGACCGACATCGGCATCCGGGCCGGAACAGCGACGGCGTCGAGTTCCGGGGGGTGGCGGTCGCGAGTCTGGTTGACGTGTCAATCGTCATGTGCGATGGTTGATACATCAACCACAATCCCGACGGAGGATGACGACATGAAGGCCATGCAGTTCAGCGAAGTAGGCGGCCCCGAGGTTCTGCAGCTGGTGGAGCTCCCCGACCCCGTGCCGGTTGAGGGCCAGGTGCTCGTGCGGGTGGCGTCGGCCGCGGTCAACTTCTCCGACGTCACCCGGCGCCGCGGAGGCGCTTTTCCCCAGCCGACTCCGCTGCCGTTCATCCCGGGGGGCGAGGTGGCCGGTGAGGTCGTCGCTCTCGGCGCCGGCGTCACCGAGCCGGCCGTCGGCACCCGGGTGTTCGGCATGACCGGGTCGGGCTACGCCGAGCTCGTGCTGATGGACGCCCAGAGCGCTGTTCCCGTGCCCGATTCCTTGAGCTCGGATGCGGCGGCCGGCCTCACCCTGGTCGGCCTCACCGCGTCACTCATGATCGAGTCGGCCGGCTCGGTGCAGGCGGGTGAGACCGTCTTCGTGCCCGCCGCGAGCGGCGGACTGGCCAACTACGCCATCCAGGTGGCGAAGCTGAACGGCGCCACCGTGATCGGCGGCGCGAGCACGCCGGCCAAGCGCGGGATCGCGCTCGGCTACGGTGCCGACAACGTGGTCGACTACACCCGGGCCGGCTGGGTCGACGAGGTGCTCGAGCTCACCGGCGGCAGTGGGGTCGACGTCGCGCTCGAGATGATCAGCCCGGCCCACGTCACCGAGACCCTGAAGATCCTCGCCCCGTTCGGACGGCTCGTGGTCTACGGCGCCGCCGCCGGCGACGACAGCCACCTCGACGGGCGCGCACTCGAGGCGCTCGTGTACGACCCGGCGCCCGGGCAGACGCTCGTCGGCTTCAACGTGGGCGCGTACTTCCAGTACCGGATGCCGGTGGCCATCGCGGCGCTTCAGCAGCTGATCGGGCGCGCCGCCGCCGGTGAGCTCACCCCGCCCGCGGTCGAGGCGCACCCGCTGGCCGACGCGGCCGAGGCGCACCGGCGCCTGGAGTCGGGCCAGTCGGTCGGCAAGCTCATCCTCCACCCGTAGTCGTCCTCAACCCGCCCCCCGAACGCCTGAAAGGCATCTCATGACAGACCAGAAGATCATCGCCGTAGCCGGAGCCACCGGATCGCAGGGCGGAGGAGTCGTTCGCGCGCTTCTCGGCGACCCGGCGAAGCGCTTCGCCATCCGCGCCCTCACCCGCGACCCCTCCTCACCATCGGCCACCGCGCTCGCCGACCTCGGCGCCGAGGTGGTGCGAGCCGATTTCGACGACGAGGGGTCGGTGCTCGCCGGTCTGGACGGTGCCTACGGCGCCTTCTTCGTCACCAACTTCTGGGCTCACGCCTCGGCCGAGCGGGAGCTCGCCGAGATCGGGGTGCTCGCGCGGTCGGCCAAGGCCGCCGGGCTGAAGCACGTGGTGTGGTCGACGCTGGAAGACACCCGCGACCTGCTGCCGATCGACGACGCACGCATGCCGGTGTTGCAGGAGCGCTACAACGTGCCCCACTTCGATGCCAAGGGTGAGGGCAACGCCCTGTTCGTGGCCGCCGGGGTGCCCACCACGTTCCTCAACACGACGTTCTTCTACCAGGGCTTCGTGCAGAGCATGGCTCCCAAACGGGGCGAGGACGGCGTGCTCGAGCTCACGCTGCCCTTCGAGGACGGCAAGCTGCTCTCGGGCGTCGACGTCGCCGACATCGGCCGCACGGCGGCGGCCATCCTGGCGGCGGGCGAGGAGTACATCGGTCAGACGGTGGGGCTCGCCGGCGACCACCTCACCGGGGCCCAGTACGCCGACGTGATCGGCGACGTGATCGGCGAGCCGGTGCGCTTCGTGTCGGTGCCCTATGACGTGTTCCGCACCTTCGGGGTTCCCGGCGGCGACGAGGTGGCCAACATGTTCCAGTACTACGGCGACTTCGACGCCGAGTTCACGGGCGCCCGCGACCTGGAGGGCCTGCGGTGGCTGAACCCGCAGCTGAAGAGCTTCCGCATGTGGGCCGAGGAGAACGCCGAGGCCTTCCGCGCCGCGATCTGATCGCGGTCAGCGGTCAGCGGTGAACGTTCGGTGGTCGACGCCGGCGCTCAGCAGGCGTCGGCCCCGTCGCCGTCGGTGTGCCCGAGGTGCGCCTGCAGGGTGAGCATCGCATCCTCCACCGCTGCGAGCTGACCGGGGCTGAGGGCGGCCACGAAGGCGCTGTAGATGATGTGCATGTGCGAGGGGGAGGCGCGCCGGAACAGGCGCGCCCCCTCGGCCGTGAGCGTCACCACCGCGCCCCGGCTGTCGCCCTCGGCCGTCTCCCGCGTCACCAGCCCGCGACGCTCCATGCGCCCGATGTGGTGCGAAAGGCGGCTGCGCTCCCAGCTGATGTGGTCGGCGAGCTGGGACGACCGCATGCAGCGCTGGGGATGCTCGAACAGCGCCAGCATCACGGCGTAGTCGCCGGTCGACAGCTCGGCCGCGGTGTGAAGCTGGGCGGTCACCACGCCCTTCAGCTGCTCCGAGGTCTCGATGAACACACGCCACGCGCGCAGCTCGTCGGCCGTCGGTGACCGTCGGCCACGGGGCTCATCCGCTTCGCTGCTCATGAAGGCTCCTCGCTTGATGTGTCAATCAATGATGGCACGGGCGCATCCGTCGGCGGGTCAGGGCGCGAGAAGGGGCACGAGATTCTCGGTCCACACGTCGTATCCGAGCTTCAGCACCAGCACCGCCACCACCACCAGGAACGCGACCCGGATGAAGCGGTTGCCGCGGGCGACCGCCATCCGTGATCCGAGGTAGCCGCCCGCCATGTTCGCGAATCCCATGGCCACGGCGAGCCCCCAGAGCAGCTGACCGTGCGGGATGAAGAACGCCAGCGCCCCCACGTTCGTGGCCACGTTCACGATCTTCGCCTTGGCGCTGGCCAGCACGAAGTCGTAGCCGAGGGCGGTGATCAGGGCGATGATCAGGAACGTTCCGGTGCCGGGGCCGATGAGCCCGTCGTAGAAGCCGATCACCAGCCCGAGCAGGGCGGCGATGACGTGGTGCGCGCGCCCGGCATGCCGGAGCCGGCTGTGGCTGCCGAGTGCGGGCCGGGCGATGGTGACGACCGCCACCACCACGAGCGCCACCACGATGATGGGCTTGAACACCGAGGCGGGCAGCAACGAGGCGAGCGTCGCGCCCGAGTAGCTGCCCACCAGCGCGACGCCGGCCATGGGCAGGGCGGTGCGCAGGTCGGGGTGGGCGCGACGGTACCAGGTGATGGCGCTCGTGGTGGTGCCGAACAGCGAGGCGAGCTTGTTCGTGGCCAAGGCCTGCACGGGCGTGATGCCCGGGATGAGCAGCAGGGCCGGCAGCTGCAGCAGGCCGCCGCCGCCCACCACCGCGTCGATCCAGCCCGCGGCGAAGGCGGCGAGCAGCACCAGGATAGCGACGGTGGCGGTGAGGTCGCCGAACAGAGCGCCCTCCATGTCAGCCGATCTCCGGTCTCGGCGGCCGTGCCGTTGGCCCTCTCACCGGTTCATGCCACCGCCGGCGCCGATCCGGAACACCTTCATGACGGGACCTCCCGGTAGCTGGACTGACCTTCTACGGTATCCCGGGCGGGGTCAGACGGCAGGCGCGCCCGCCGTCGCCGCTGCCACCACGTCGTCCGGCTCGCTGACGAGCTGCAGGCCGCTGGGGGTGTTGGCACTGAGCATGAGAGCTTCGACCCAGGCGCGGTTGATGGCCGGCGGCCGGCCGCCGTAGAACTTGAAGGCCAGCGAGGTGCTGGGGTGGATCCAGATGGTGCTGCGGCCGCTGCCGCTCTTCACGTCGTCTTTCCAGGAGAAGAAGAACGATTCGCTGCGGCGCAGCTTGGCGCCGATGACCAGGTGCAGATGCGCCAGGATCCGGTCTTCGAAATCGACCGTGAGCGAGGAATCGTAAGTGAGTTTGCCCACCGGGGGGCCTCCTGTCGCGGCCGGCCGAGTGGGCAGGCCTTGCTTCCAACCTCGCACGGGGATCAATTCTCAGCAAGCTCTCACAGACTATTCAGACGAAGTCCAGTCGGCAGCGAGCGGCGCGGGCGCACCTCAGGGGCCGCCCAGCCAGTGGTCGATCCGGTGATGGTCGGGCGAGAAGCCGTGCTCCACTCCCCAGAGCACGGCCTGCGTGCGGCTGCCGGCACCGATGCGGCGGTAGATGGCGCGGATGTACGACTTGATCGTGTTCGCACTCAGGTACGTCAGCGCCGCCACCTCGGCGTTGCTCTTGCCCTGCGTGATCAGGGCGAGGATCTCGGACTCCCGCTCGGTGAAGCCCTCCTGCCGCCCCGGCCAGTCGAGGCCCGGGGCCCCGGCGGCCCGCTTCGGCGGCGGGCTCTCCACCCGCTCGCCCGCGTGCACCGACTCCAGGGCCGCCACCAGCTCGCGGGCCGGCAACGTCTTCGAGAGGTAGCCGTCGACACCCTGCCGGCGGGCGTCGGCCATGAGGTCGGGGTGGAAGTTCCAGGTGTACATCACCACGCGCGTGGCCCGCGGGTTGTCGACGAGGGCCTTCAGCTGGTGATGGTCGGACTCCGGCTGCGCGAACGAGTCGTAGAGCACGATGTCGACCGCGTCGTCGAGGGAGGCATTGGCATCGATCTCGCAGATCAGGATGCGGTCGCGATAGCGGTCGAACAGATGGGCGAGCCCGGTGAGCACCACGTCGTAGTCGTCGACGAGCGCCACGCGGATGGGGCGGGGGGCAGAGGACTCGCTCATGATCTGACGCTACCCCCGTCGGCGGTCGGCAAGACCACCCCTAGGGGTGTCGCCGAACACCTCCCGGGGTGATTGGTTGAGACGAGTCGCCCGGTTGAGGGCGGTTCATGCGCTTCTCGAAGTGCTCGATCGAAGGAAGACCATCATGCTCGGACTCATCATCAGCCTCATCGTCATCGGCCTCATCGCGGGCGCGCTCGCCCGCCTCATCGTGCCCGGCCGTCAGAACATCTCGATCCCCATGACCATCCTGCTCGGCGTGATCGGCTCCTTCGTGGGCGGATTCCTCGGCTTCCTCATCTTCCAGCGCGACCCGATGGACGGCTTCTTCCAGCCCGCCGGCATCATCGGCTCGATCATCGGCGCGATCATCGTGCTGCTCATCTGGACCCGCGTGGCCGGCCGCAGCACCGCCCGCCGCTGATCCGGACTCCGGCGACATCCGTCGTCAGGCGAGCTGCCGGGCCAGGGCGACGGATTCGTGCTTGTGGCCCAGCAGTTCGTACCCCACCACCACCACGAACGGTGCCAGCGTGATGATCACGAGGCAGGTGCCCATCGACGCACCGGCCACGGCTGCCAGCACCGCGGCCACCAGGAGGGCCACGGTGCCGGCGATCAGCCCGAAATGGAACGGGTCGATCGACTGCAGGAGGTAGTCGTACAGCGCGAAGATCGTCAGGCACAGCACCAGCACCGGCACGGCCACCGTCAGCACCGCGCCCACCGTGCCGATCTCGGCTTCGCCCTCGAGCGCGTAGGCGGCCACGTGCAGTCCGGCGCCGGTGGCCGTGATGGCGGCGAAGAGCAGCAGGTGCCCGTACCCCCAGACCATTCCGCGGTTCCGGTGGCGGGCGAGGATGCGGCCGGCCGGGGTGATGAAGTACGACCACCACACCCCGAACGTCAACCCGATGCCCGACACCACGAGCAGCACCGCCTCGAGTGACCAGCCCTGCAACTCGATGACGGCCGAGACCGCGGTGACGGTACCGAAGACGCCCTCGCCCAGCGCGATGATGGTGAGCAGCCCGTAGCGCTCGGCGATGTGATGGGCGTGCCACGGGGTGCCGCCCTCCCGCACGCGCCGCTCGGCCAGCCACGGCCCCAGCAACTCCACGGCGAACAGCACCACGGCGATGATCGAGGTGGCCTCGAGCGTCGTGTGCGCGATGGCGAGCGTCACCCAGCCCACCTGCGCGGCGGTGATGTAGCCGGCGTAGGTGAGCGCGGTGCGGCGCCGGGCCGGGTCTTGCCTGGCCACGCGCATCCATTGCGCTACCATGGCGACCCGCATCACCACGTAGCCGGCCACCAGCACGCTGTTGTCGAGGTAGACGCCCTCGTCGATGGAGTGGAACAGCGGTGGGATGCCGAGGGTCAGCACCACGACGCCGATCATCTGCACCAGCGTGGTGAGCCGGTAGAACCAGTCGTCGGTGTCGTAGGCCGAGGCGAACCAGGAGAAGTTGATCCAGGCCCAGCCGGCCGAGAACATCACGAACCCGAAGGCGCTCAGCGCCGAGCCGATGTGCCCCTCGGCGAGGTAGTGGGCGAACTCGTTGCTGGCCTGCCCGAACGCCACCACGAAGGCGAGGTCGAAGAGCAGCTCGAGCGGGGTCGCGGCGCGATGCGGTTCGCCAGGGTCGCGCCCCGTCATGCGCTTGAGGTGGTGCGAGAGGGTTCGCGGTGTGCTCACGCCCCCATGCTGGCAGAAGTGGGCGTCGCGGTCAGCCCCCGGCGCCGACCCGTCACGCGGAGGTGGGCGGTCGCACGCCGAAGGCGGTGGCGAGCAGCTGCGCCGTGAGGGCCGGGTCGAGGGGGAGGGGCGCGCCGTCGAGGGTGCGCACCGGAGCCATCAGGCGGCCGCTGGAGAGCAGCCACACGCCGTCGGAGCCGACGAGGTCGGCGGGCGAGAGCACCGTCTCCTCGGTCGCGAACCCGAGCGACTCGAGGGCCTCGAACACGGCTGCCTGGGTGGTGCCTGCCAGGATGCCGAGATCGGTGCGCGGCGTGCGGAACACGTCGCCCTGCCGAACCAGCACGTTCGCCGTGGGGCCCTCGAGCACCACGTCGTCGGTCGAGACGAAGATCACGTCGTCGGCGCCGCGCCGGGCGGCCTCGCGCAGTGCCGCCTTGTTCAGGGCGTACGAGAGCGTCTTCGCGCCCTGCAGCAGCCACGGTGCGGTCTGCGCGATGTCGTGCCGGTAGCCGCGGTCGAGTGTCACCACCCGGATGCCGGTGCGGCGAGCCGCGCTGTGGTCGGCGCCCGGGAGCACCTGCACCCAGCCGGTCGGCCCCTCGACCCCTGTGGCCTCCTCGACACCGCGGCTGTGGAAGAGCTTCACGAGCAGCTCAGGTGCGGGCGGATGCGCCTCGACCGCGAGCCGGGCCGCGGCCTCGAAAGCGTCGACGTCGGGCGCGGGGAGGTCGAGCAGCCCGGCCGAGTGGGTCAGCCGCGCGAGGTGGCGGGGCAGCTCGATGAACCGGCCGTCGACCACGCCGATCGACTCGAAGATGCCGTCGCCCCTGGTGACGGCGAGGTCGGCGACGCTCACCGTCGCCTCCGCACGCGGCAGGGCCACCATGGGGCGGCCGACGCCGGGGCCGGGGAGGAACACGACGACCTCGTCGTTCCGGGGTGACGGGGTCTCGCTGGTGGCGGTGGTGCTGGTGCCGGTCAAGTCGCTGCTCCTCGAAGTGGCGGGCCGCATCCGTACGCCGCCCCCTCCAGTCTCTCCCACGCCAGCGGGTCAGGGGGTGCGGAGGGCCGCGAGCGACTCGGCGGCGAGGGCGTCGACGTCGGGGATGCCGTGGCGGGTGAGCGCCAGCGAGCGCCCGGCACGCAGCACGCCCCGCGCCGCGCGCTCGCGGAGCTCGGGCGGCAGCGTCTCGATGTCGCTCGCCTTCGCGAAGCCCACGATGCGCCGGATGGCCTTCGCCGCTGCGAAAACCGCCGCGTCGTCACGGATGCCGGCGAGCAGCTGCTCGAGCACGGCGTCGCCCCACACCCGCGGGTCGAGGCGTGAGGGCCAGAGCGCGCGGTACTCGCGGTCGAACGCCGCCCACAGTCGCCCCGGAAGCGAGAGCACGAGCTCGGCCCGATCGGGATCGCCGAGCGCCTCGGCCCGCGCCGCCGCCAAGACGAAGTTGCCCCAGAGGGCTCCGAGGTCGAACCCGGTGGGGCCGACGAAGCCGAACTCGCTGTCGAAGGCGCGCACCGACGCCGGGGCGTCGGCGGTCGCGGCGCGCACGAACACCGACCCCGTGTGCAGGTCGCCATGGATGAGCGACTGCGCCGTGGTCATGAACCGCCACTTCGCGAGGCCCAGCTCGCGCACGAGGGCCGGGTCGGCACGCAGCGCGGCGACATCCGGTTCGTTGCCGGGCAGCACGGAGTTGTGCTCGTGTTCGACGTACGGCTCGGTGAACACGAGGTCTTCGGTGATCTGCGCGAGCTCGGGGTTCACCGCGCGGGCCACCAGCCGTTTGTGCTCGAGCGGGTCGAGGCCGAGGGGTGAGGTGGCGAACGCGGTGCGGGCGATGAAGGCGCCGAGCTCGTCGGCCGCGTACTCGTGCACGCGGCCCTCGTTGAGCTCGGCGCGCCAGACCCGGTGGTCGGAGAGGTTCTCGATGGCCAGCACGTAGTGCTCGGGGTCGAAGTCGTAGAGCGCCGGAACATGGGCGGCGTCGGCCTTCACGTGGTGTTCGAGCACCACGGCCTCGCGCGCCGAGCGCTCCCTGGTCATGGGCCACGACGGGTCGGTGCGCACGTGCGGCAACGACTGCTTCAGAACGACGGATGCGCCGCCGGTGTCTTCGACGATGAACACGAGGTTGAGGTTACCGTCGCCCACCTCGCGCACCGACGAGATGCGGTCGGCGTCGATCACGGCCGCGAGGGCGGGACGGCTCGCGAGGTAGGCGGCGACGGAGCCGGGGTGGAGTTGGGAGAAGTCGGTCATCGAGAACCTCCGGGAGACGGGCGAGGCGCGTGGAGCGAGTCGGTGCGGGCTACGACGAGGTGGTCGACCCCGCCGTCACCACCGTGCGCCGGCGTGAGAACGTGAAGCTGAACAGCAGCGCCACCAGCAGCACGATGCCCTTGCCGAAGTCCTGAGCGTAGTAGGGCAGCCCGAGCATGGTGAAGCCGGTCACCATCACGGCGATCAGCACGGCACCGAGCGCGGTGCCCCAGGCGTTCGGCCGGCCGACGCCCAGCACGCTCACGCCCACCAGCGCCACGGCCACGGCGTCCAGAAGCAGCGAGTTGCCCGCGGTGACGTCGCCCTGGCCGATGCGCGCGGCGAGCAGCAGCCCGGCCACCGAGGCCAGAAGCCCGCAGCCCATGTAGGCGGCGGTGCGGTACCACTGCACCCGGATGCCCGAGAGCCGCGCCGCCTCGGCGTTCGTTCCCACGGCGAACAGCGCCCGGCCCCAGCGCGTGCGCTCGAGCAGGAACCACAGCAGCGCGGTGATGACCACGAAGATGATCACCGGGATGGGCACCGGCCCGATCGACCCGCGGTCGAGCCACAGGAAGTCGGCCGTGAACTTGCCGGGCGCCGTGGTGCCGTTGGACAGCGTCATCTGCGACGAGATCGACTTGCCGTCGACGATGATGAGCTTGAGGCCCACGATCACGAACATCGTGGTGAGTGTGGCCAGCAGATCCGGGATGCGCGCCACCACGATCAGGAACGCGTTCAGCGCCCCGATCAGCAGCCCGCACACCAGCACCACCGACACGGCGACGCCGCCCACCTGGTTGGCGATCACCATCGTCCAGGCGGCGATCGACACGGCGAAGCCGGCCGACGCACCCACGGAGAGGTCGATGCCGCCGACGGTCATGGCGAGCATCACGCCGAGCCCCGCGATGGCGGTGGGCGCGATGAACTTCAGCATGCCGAACACGTTGTCGACGGTGCGGAAGTTGGGCTCCGTGATCACGAAGAACAGGATGAGCAGGGCGGTCACCGCCACGAAGCCCCACTTGACGACCACGGCCGAGACGCGTTCGGCGGGGGAGGTGGTTCTAGTCAATCGAGTACCTCTCAGTTCGGGTCTGGCCGAGGAAGGCGCCGATCACACTCGAGCGGTCGACCTCGTCGGCGTAGCGGTCGAGCTCGATGCGCCCGGCCACCAGCACCACGATGCGGTCGGCCACCTCGAGGATCTCGTCGACGTCGCTGGAGAACACCACGGCGGCGGCACCGTCGGCCGCCAGCGCGGCGAGCCGCGCGCCGATCTCGCGCCGGGCGGCGATGTCGACGCCGCGGAACGGCTCGTCCAGCAGCGCCAGCTTCGGCGCCGCCGAGAGCCACCGGCCCACCACGACCTTCTGCTGGTTGCCGCCGGAGAGGTCGTCGATCAGGGCATCCGGCCCCGACGTGACCACGGAGAGCGTGTCGATCACCGTGCGAGCGCGCTCGCGTTCGGACCGGCGCCGCAGCAGCCCGCCCGTGCTCGAGGCCGCCAGGAAGGGGAGCGTGATGTTCTGCAGCACCGACCAGCCGGGCAGGATGCCCTGCTTCTGCCGGTCTTCCGGTACCAGCACCACGCCGGCCCGGATGGCGTCACCCGGCCGCCGGGGGGCGTACGGGGCGCCGTCGAGCGTGAGCGACCCGGCCAGCGGCGTCGCCAGCCCGCCGAGCAGCTCGGCGATCTCGGTCTTGCCGGCGCCGATCAGCCCCAGCACGCCGAGCACCTCGCCGCGGCGGATCTCGAGGTCGATGGCGGGGGCCTCCGGCAGCACGACGACCTGCTCGAGGCGGGCCACCGCATCCGTGCCCCGTGCCGCGTCGCCGCGTTCATGGTCGAGCGAGGTCTGGCGGCCGAGCATGTCGTGCAGGATGTCGTGCCAGGCGAAGGGCCGCTCGGAGACCGACTGCACGATGCCGTCGCGCAGCACCACTACGCGGTCGGCGAGAGCCTCGATCTCGCCGAAGCGGTGCGACACGTACACGATCGACAGGCCCTGCGCCCGCAGGGTGCGCAGCACCCCGAACAGCCGCTCGGCCTCGGCCGCCGTGAGGGCCGAGGTGGGCTCGTCGAGGATGAGCAGCCGGGGTGTGCTGCGGAGCGCGCGTGCCAGCACCAGCAACTGCGCGTCGGAGATGGCGAGGCGCTCCGCATCGGTCTCGAGCAGCGCGTCGGACCAGTCGAGGCCGAGCGTGGCCAGTGCCGCTCGCGCGTCGGGCAGAGCCCGCCGCTTCACCCGCAGGGGGCTCCGCGAGGCCTGCGCCAGGTCGTCGAGGGTGAGGTTCTCGGCCACGGTGAGGCCCGGCACGATGCCGTCGGCCACCTTCTGGTGCACCGTCGAGATGCCGAGCTGTCTGGCCTGGGTGGGGGAGGAGAGGTGAACCGTCTCACCGCCGATGGCGATGCGGCCCCCGTACCGCGAGTTCGCGCCCGAGAGCGCCTTGATGAGGGTGGACTTGCCGGCGCCGTTGGCACCGAGGAGCGCCGTGATCTCACCGGCCCGGAAGTCGAGGTCGACCCCCTGCAGCACCACGTTCGAGCCGTAGGCGACCGAGACGCCCGTGAGGGACACGACCGTGACGTCGTGCCCCTCGACGGGTGCCGGAACGGAGGGCGTCATTCGGAGACCGCGGGGAGCCAATCCGCCACCACGACGTCGTCGAGCGCGAGCGACGGCTCGGCCGCGCGCAGCTCCTTCACGTTCGTGACGGAGTTGTCGGCCAGGAACTGCTGGGTGACGGTGATGGCCGGGAACTGCACGTCGGTCTCGTCGAGCTGGCCGGCGAGGCTGAGGGCCAGGGCGCGCACGACTCCGGCGCCCACGGCGGCGGGGTCGGTGGCCGAGGTGGCCACCCAGGGGCTGCCGTCGGCGGTGATGACCTCGAGGTCGGCGTTGGAGATGTCGATGCCGTAGACCTTGACCTTCGACTGCAGGTTGTTCTGGATGACGGCCTGCACGGCGCCCTTCGTGATCTCGTCGTACGGGGCGAAGATCGCCTGCACGTCGGGGTTCTGCTTGAGCGCGGCGTCGACGAGCGGGATGTTGTCGGTGGCGGTGGACTCGGTGACCTTGCCGGTGGAGAACACCACGTCGAGGTCGTTGTCGGCGACCACCTTGTCCCACACCGCGGCGCGGCGGTCGAGCGGTGCGAAGCCGGTGGCCGAGACGTAGCCCACCTTGGCGCCCTGGCCCACGTCGGCGACGAGCTGCTTCAACACTCCCTCGGCCATCGAGGCGTCGGACTGGCTGGTGGTGATGACGCCCGTGGTGTCGGTGAGCGCGAGGTCGTAGACGATCACGGGGATGCCCGCCGCCACAGCCTCGGTGACGAGGGGCTGGATGGTGTCGGTCTGGCCGTGGTCGACGATGATGGCGTCGGGCTTGGAGGCGATGGCCTGCTCGAGGTCGCTGGCCTGCTTCGCGTTGTCGTTGCGCGCATCCGTCACCTGCAGATCGATGTTGGCGAAGGCCGCCTGGGCGGCGGCTCCCGCACCCCAGGCCTCGAAGAAGTCGCCGGCGCCGCTCTGGCGCACGAGGGCGACGGTGACCGGGTCGCCGTCGAACGGGGCGGGCAGCGCGGCCGACGCGGTGGGCGGGGCGGTCGCGGCCGTGTCGTCGGTGGACGACGAGCTCGACTGGGCGCAGGCGGAGAGGGCGAGCAGGCCGGCGGCGGCCAGGGCGGTCGCGGCGGCGACTCTGCGGGTGATTGCCATGAATGGATCCTTCGGGACGAGGAGGTCGGGACGACGAGGGCGGGACGACGAGGAACGGGAGCCGGCGGGCCGGCGGATGACGGGTGCAGGACGATTCAACTGCCCGCGCGAGTCGCAGACCGAATCGTGTTGCGCTCTGTTACCGTTCGGCGCCCGACCGCTTTCTGTGCAGGAGTGGACGATTACGATGAATCCATGACCCTGCTCACCGTGTGGAACGACTCCGACCCCACCACCCCCGCGCTGCAGACGCGCGACGCCGACACCATCCGCGACGTGCTCGCGGGGCTGAACGCCCGCTTCAGCCGCTGGGAGCTCAAGGAGCTCTCGGCCGAGCCCACCCAGGAAGAGGTGCTCGAGGCCTACCGCGACGAGATCGCCCAGGTGAACGCCGACCACGGCTACACCCTCGTCGATGTGGTGTCGATCACCCCCGCCGACACCGACGAGTACCGCGCCCAGGCTGCCGAGGCGCGCACGAAGTTCCTCGACGAGCACCAGCACGACGACGACGAGGACCGCTTCTTCGCCCGCGGCTCCGGCGTGTTCTACCTGCACGCGAACGGCAAGGTGCACGCCGTGTTCTGCGAGGCCGGCGACCTGCTCTCGGTGCCGAAGGACACGACGCACTGGTTCGACATGGGCACCACCCCCGACTACGTGTCGGTGCGCTTCTTCCACGACGACGACGGCTGGGTGGGCCACTTCACCGGCAGCGACGTGGCGGCGAAGTTCGCCACCTACGACGAGCTGGCGTCCGTCCCGGCCTGAGCCGCGCGCGACTCACGCGCTCAGCAGCGGTGAGAGTGCCGCCGCGCCCGCCGCGAGCTGATCGAGCAGCGCGCCGGGGCGCTCGACGCGCGTGCGCGGAGCCGAGAGGGTGAGCCCGGCCACGAGCTCCCCGCGGGCACCCCGGATGGGCACGGTGAGACAGCCGTGCCCGGTCGCGAAGCCCCCCACCTGCCAGGCGTGCCCGGTCGCACGCACGTCGCGGCGGATCTCGTCGAGCAGCCGCGGCGTCGACCGCGCCTGGGCCGACAGGGCGGCCGGCGGCGGTTCGCCCGTGTCGAGCAGCTCGGCCACCAGCAGGCGCCCCATCGCCGACACGTCGTACTCGCCGAGCAGCCGTCGTTCGTCGCTGAGCGGGAAATCGGGGTCGGTGTCGAGCAGGCGCATCCGGTCGCGGTGATACCCCACCAGGTGCACGCCGCCCCGGATGCCCGCCCGCAGGTCGTCGATCACCCTCGCGGTCGCGCGCGGCAGCATCACCACGGGGGTGTCGGCTGCCGGCCCCGGAACGGTCGGCGCCACCCGGTGCGCGAGCTCCACCACCTTCCGGCCGAGGGTGAACCCCTTCAGATCGGGCATCCGCACCAGGAACTCGTCCTGCACGAGCAGGGAGATCAGCCGGTACGTGGTGGCCCTGGGCAGCCCGAGATTGTCGGAGAGCTCCCGCGCCGTGACCCCGGGACCGCAGCGCGCCGCCTCCTCGAGCACGGCCAGAGCGCTGTGCACGGCCTTGGGCTGCCGGGCCCGCAGATCGGCCGGCCGGCTGAGCGGAGTGCGATCCTGCCCGCTCACCCCGGGGGATCCCCTCCGCCGGTGGTGCCGCGCCGGGTGCCGGCCGACGGGGCACCGCCGCCGAGCACGTCGGCGGCGATCGGCACGTCGTGCACGCCCACCGAGTCGAGGAGCCAGGGCCGGGTGCGGTGCCGGTGCGCGGCCTGCAGCACGCCGGCCACGAGCAGCCCGGCGAAGACCACGGCGCCGATCCAGCGGGGGCTCGCGAACTCGACCGAGAGGTACACGATCAGCCCCACCCCGAGCAGCACCGCCGATCCGACCGCGCGCACGGCGACCCCGGCGGTGAGCTCGCCGATGCGGCGGAGGAACACGGGGGCGGCGAGACAGACGAGCGTGTAGGCCGCGATGTAACCGGCGGCGGCGGTCACGATGAGGCACTCCATGGTCGCCCAGAGACCTGAGCCCAGGGCGACGGCGGCGATCGGCACGGCCGCCACCACCGGCACCGCCACCAGGGCGGCGACCCACGGCGTCCTGAACCGCCGGTGCGTGCTGCCGAACACGGACGGGATCACGCCCTCCCGGCCCATGGCGAACAGCACGCGCACGAGCGCGGTGGTGGAGGCGATGGCGCAGGCGAGGAACGAGGTGGCGATGCTGAGATCGAGCAGCAGTCCCATCCACTCCATGCCGTAGTGGGCGGTGAGGTCGTTCACGGGCGAATCGCTGCCGGCGAGATCGAGTCCGAGCGCCGAGAACCCCACGACCTGGCTGTAGCCCGCCACGAGGTAGAGGGTGCCCGACACGATCACCGTCCAGATGATCGCGCGCGGCACCGCGGCGAACGGCCGCCGCGCCTCGACCCCGAGCGCGGCCGAGCTCTCGAAACCCACGAACGCCGTGAGGGCGAGCGCGGAGCCCACAGCGAAGGTGGCCGGGGTCGCATCCCCCGGGCTGAGGGCGCTCCAGTCGACGCCCCGCCCGGTGGAGACCAGCAGTGCTGCCACGAGCCCCAGCACGATGGCCACCGAGACCGTCTCGATCAGCAGCGTCACGCGGGTGGAGAACCGGATGCCGCGGATGAGCACCACGAGCACGACGGCCGCCATCAGGGCGATGCAGGCGATGGCGAACACCGTGGTCGAGGCTCCCGGAACGACCCGCGCGGCCAGGATGGCCAGATAGTAGCCCGCTCCCGCGAGCGCGAACATGGTGATGAAGCCGTACCCGATCAGCATCGAGGTGCCGGCCGCCGATCCGGCCCGCCAGCCGAGCCCCTGCGACACGTAGGTGTAGAGCGACCCGGTCGAGGCGATCCGCCGGGTGAACTGGTTCACCGTGGCGGCCACCAGCAGCGAGATGAGCATGGCCGCGGCGAGCGCCCACACGGTCGCGCCGCCGGCCGCGCCCGCCACGAGCACGGGCATGGTGGTGGCAGCGGCCGAGGGGGCCACCGCCGACACGGACTGGGCGAGCACGTCGACGAAGCCGACGCTGCGGCGCTGCAGCCCGTCCACCGGGGAGCGCGATCCCACGCCCGGCACGGGTACCGGGTGGGCGATGGCGCGTTCGAGGGCGGTCACCCGGCCCAGGGTACGAGGTGCTCGTTGCGGGGGTGAGACGGGCGTGTTTCGGGGGCGTGATGGCTGAATGAGACGGCGGCCCGGGTGTCTCATTCCAGGTGCCGGGAAGTTTCACCGGCCGGTGACGGGCGTGCAACACGGGCAGGCGACAGTGGTGCCAACGCATCCGCCGTCAGTCGAGGAGCCCCGATGTCCGTCACGAAAGATCCCGCCGCCACCGGCACCCCGCACACCAGGACCTTGAAGGGGTCGCTCGGCGTCACCGCCATCGTGTTCATGGTGGTGGCCGCCGCCGCGCCCCTCACCGTGGTGGGAGGAGCCGCCCCTCTGGGCATCCTGCTCGGCAACGGGGTCGGCTTCCCGAGCCTGTACGCCGTGTCGGCGGTCATCCTGCTGCTGTTCGCGGTGGGTCTCGCCGCCATGACCCGGCACGTGCCCAAGCCGGGAGCCTTCTTCACCTTCGTCGGGTACGGCCTCGGCCGCCCGGCCGGGCTGGCGAGCGCCTTCCTCGCGCTGCTGACCTACACGGCCATCCAGGTCAGCGTGCACGGGTACATCGGCTACATCCTCCAGGTCACGGTGACCGGTGTCGGCGGCCCCGACATCCCCTGGTACCTGTACTCCCTGGCCGTGATCGCCATCGTCGGGTTCCTCGGCTACCGGCACATCGACCTGTCGAGCAAGGTGCTCGGCATCCTGCTCGTGGGCGAGGTCGGGATCGTGCTCGTGCTGGTGGTGGCCATCGTGCTCTCGGGCGGGGAGCAGGGGCTCTCGGCGGCACCGTTCCTGCCCGAGAACGTGTTCTCCGGGGCGCCGGGCGTCGGCCTGATGTTCGCCATCGCGGCGTTCATCGGCTTCGAGGCCACCGCCATCTTCCGCGACGAGGCGAAAGACCCGACCCGCACCATCCCGCGCGCCACCTACACCGCGGTGATCGGCATCGGCGTGTTCTACACCCTGGCCTCCTGGGGGCTGGTGATGGCGTGGGGCCCCGACAACGTGCTCGGGGTGGCGGCCGACGACCCCGGCGCCATGATCATCGTCACCACCGCGAAGTACCTCGGCGTGGTGGGTGAGGTGATCATCAACGTGCTGCTCATCACGAGCATGTTCGCCTGCGTGCTGTCGTTCCACAACGTGATCACCCGCTACCAGCACTCCATGTCGAACGCGTCGGTGCTGCCCGCCGTGCTCGGCCGGGTGCACCCGAGGCACCTCTCGCCGCACAGCTCCTCGATCGTGCAGACGGCCACCGCAGCCGTGCTGATCGTGCTGTTCGCGCTGCTCGGCCTCGACCCCGTGCTGCAGGTGTTCACCTGGTTCGCCGGCGTCGCCACCCTGGCCATCGCCATCCTGATGGCCGTCACCTCGCTCGCGGTGATCGTGTACTTCGCCCGCACCAAGCAGGACCGGCGGGTGTGGAACACGGTGGTCGCCCCGGCGCTCGGCTTCGTCGGTCTGGTGGGCTCCGCGGTGATCATCATCGCCTACTTCCCGATCATGGTCGGCGACGTCGACGGCGACGGGGTTCCGGTCTTCGGCGGGGTGAGCATCGCGCTCCTCGCCCTCGTGGTGGTCTTCCCGGCGATCGGGCTGGTGCAGGCGATGGTGCTCAAGCGCTCTCGGCCGACCGTCTACGCCACCATCACCGACGCCATCAGCGAGTCGAGCGCGGCCACGGTGCCGCACTCCGCCGACTGACCGGCCCCGCGCATCCGCCCGACCTCGCCCGACCAGTAAGGAACCACCGATGACCATCACCGAGTCCGACCACGCGCCCGCCGGCCCCGACGGCGCCACCGCCCCGCTGCACCCGCTCGCGAGCCTCACGGCCGACGAGTTCACGCGCATCCGGGATCTCGTCACCGCCCTGCCCGACTTCACCGACACCACCCGGTTCGCCTATGTGGGGCTCGAGGAGCCGCACAAGCGCGAGGTGCTCGCGTGGCAGGCCGGCGACGGCCCGCTGCCCGAGCGGCGCGCCCGCGTGATGCTGCTCGACATGGCCACCAGCCGTTCCACCGACAACGTCGTGTCGATCGGCTCTGCGGATGCGCCGGGCGAGCTCCTCACGAGCGTCGTGCTCGACGGCTCCCGTGGTCAGCTGCCGGTGCTGATCGAGGAGTTCGAGGCCATCGCCGACATCGTGGCCGACGACGAGCGCTGGGTCGCCGCGCTCACCCGCCGCGGACTCGCGGTGGCCGACGTGATCTGCGTGCCGCTCTCGGCCGGGTACTACGACTTCCCCGAGGAGGAGGGGCGACGCATCCTGCGCGTGCTCGCCTTCCGGCAGGACTTCCCCGAGGACCACCCGTGGGCGCACCCCGTCGACGGCCTGTCGGCCTACGTCGACACCGCCACCCGCAGCGTGACGCGCCTGATCGACGCGACCGACCTGCCGGTGCCGGCGACATCCGGCAACTTCGACGACCCGGCGCTGCAGGGGCCGCCGCTGGACACCCTGAAGCCCATCGTCATCACGCAGCCCGAGGGGCCGTCGTTCACGGTCGACGGCGAGAACGTGTCGTGGGGCAACTGGACCTTCCAGGTGGGGTTCGACACCCGGGAGGGCCTGGTGCTGCGCCAGCTGTCGTGGACGGATGCCGCCACCGGGGTCTCGCGCCCCATCATCTACCGGGCCTCCATCGACGAGATGCTGGTGCCCTACGGCGATCCGTCGCCGGTGCGCTTCTGGCAGAACTACTTCGACACCGGGGAGTACCTGTTCGGCCGCTTCACGAACTCGCTCGCTCTCGGCTGCGACTGCGTCGGCGAGATCCACTACTTCGACGCCGTGCTGGCCGACGAACTGGGCAACCCGTTCACCATCGAGAACGGCATCTGCATGCACGAAGAGGACTTCGGAACGCTGTGGAAGCACTCCGACATGTTCACCGGCTCGAACGAGACCCGCCGGTCGCGCCGGCTCGTGATCTCGTTCTTCACCACCGTGGGCAACTACGACTACGGGTTCTACTGGTACCTCTACCTCGACGGCACCATCGAGTGCGAGGCCAAGCTCACCGGCATCCTGTTCACCTCGGCCTACCCGGGGCTGTCGGCCGACGGCGCCGACTACCCGTACGCCTCCGAGGTGGCACCGGGCCTCGGCGGCCCGTACCACCAGCACCTGTTCTCGGCCCGGCTCGACATGACGGTCGACGGTGTCGAGAACGCGGTCGACGAGGTCGACGTGGTGCGGGTGCCCGTCGGGGAGGGCAACGAGTACGGGAACGCCTTCACGAAGGGGGTGACCCGGCTCACCACCGAGGGCTCGTCGGGACGGGTGGCGGATGCCTCGGTGGGCCGCGCCTGGCACGTGGTGAACCCGGGCACCCTGAACGCGATGGGCCGGCCGACCGGGTACGTGCTGCTGCCGCAGGAGGCGCCGACATTGCTCGCCGATCCGACCTCGTCGATCGCGCGCCGCGCCGAGTTCGCCACGAAGCACCTCTTCGTCACCGCCTACGACCCGGCCGAGCGCTTCGCCGCGGGCGACTTCGTGCACCAGAACCCGGGCGGCGACGGCATCACCCGCTACATCGCCGACGACGCCTCCATCGACGGCGAGGACATCGTGCTCTGGCACACCTTCGGGCCCACGCACTTCCCGCGGCCCGAGGACTGGCCGGTGATGCCGGTCGACTACGCCAAGTTCACCCTCAAGCCCTACGGCTTCTTCGACCGCAACCCGGCCCTGAACGTTCCGGCGCCCGCGGGCCCTGCGGCCTCGCACTGCTCGCACCACGGCGGCAGCGAGATGCTGGCCGGCGACGGCCACGGTGGGCAGGAATCGGCCGGGCACGTGCACGACGGCGGACACGGTCATGACGGCGGGCACTGAGCGCCGGTGGGATCCCGAGCTACCGGGCTCCCCGGGTCGGCGACGGTGAGCCGGGATGGGTGAGGTGCTGCACGCCGGCGCACTGTTGCCTGCAGCGGTCGGCGCGTGCTGCACCGTCGGTGCCCGGCGTTCGGGCCGGGTGGCCGCCGTCGTCTCGGCAGGGCTGATGCTGCTGGCGATGCTCGACGCGAACCTGCGCCTGATCGGTCTCTCCTCGATCGTGTGGGCGGTGCTGCTCCTGCTGGCGGCACTCGGCGGTGCGGCGGCCCACCGGATGGGCGGGCGTGGGCGGCGGTGGGTGGCGCCCGCGGCCCGCGCGTCGCCGACGCCCCACGAGGCCGCGATGGCGGTGCACGGCCGCATCGGACTGATCGTGATGGCCGGGCTGCTGCTCGCGATGGTTCCGATGGGCTCCGGGACGGCGGGCGCGGGGGCCGGCTTCGGCGGGGCCGGCGTCTCGATGCACCACGGCTCCGCGGGGGCGGGCGGACTGCTCGACGCGGTGGCCGTCGGCACGCTCGTCTACGTGGGTTACAGTGCGGTTCTCGGAGTGCGGTGGGCCCGGCGACGAGCCCGGCTGCTGCCCGTGCTCGAGGTGTCGAGCATGGGGTGCTCGGCGCTCCTGATGCTGCTCCCGCTCGCGCTGCCCTAGCCCTGGGTGGCGCCGAAGGCGAGACCCAGGAGGTAGGTGACGGCCGCCGCGCCGAAGCCGATGGCCAGCTGACGCAGGGCCCGCTTGATGGGCGGACCGCCTGAGAGCAGGCCCACCACGGCACCGGTTCCGAGCAGCGCGAGCCCCACCAGGGCCGAGGCGATCACCACGGCCCACAGCCCCGAGAGCCCGAACAGGTAGGGCAGCACCGGGATGACGGCCCCCGACGCGAAGAAGCAGAACGACGACAGGGCGGCCTGCCACGCGGTGCCGATCTCCTCGTGCTCGTCGTCGGAGGCGCCGGGGGCGCCGGAGGCCGCAGAACCCGAGGCGACGTCACCCGTGATCTCCGGCGCCGTGACACCCGCGTCGCCGACCCGCTGGATGCGGATGGCCGAGGTGGTGGTCGAGAGGCCGCCGAACACGTCGGCCGCCTTGGCGGCCGCATCCGCTGCGCTCAGCCCGCGGGCCCGGTACACCAGGGCGAGCTCGTTCGCGTCGACGTCGAGCTTGGGCACCGCGGTGTGGGCGTCGGGGTCGGGGGTGGAGGCGGCGAGCAGCTCGCGCTGCGAGCGCACCGAGACGAACTCGCCCGCGCCCATCGAGAGCGCTCCGGCCAGCAGGCCCGCCACGCCCGTGGCGAGCACCACCGTCGCCGGAACCCCGGTGGCGCCGATGCCGAGCACCAGCGCCAGGTTCGACACCAGGCCGTCGTTGGCGCCGAAGACGGCGGCGCGGAAGGTGCCCGAGAGTCGGCTGCGACCGCGGGCCGCGAGGCTGCGCACCACCTCGCCGTGGATGCGTTCGTCGGCCGCCATGGCCGCCGTGGCATCCACGTCGGCCTCGTAGGGGGAGCGGGCTTCGGCGCGCTGCATCAACGCGAGCACGAACACCGAGCCGAAGCGGCGCGCCAGCACCGCGAGCATCCGGGTTCGGAGGTCGGCCCGGCGCGGCTTGCCCACCTGGTCGCCGAGGAGGTCGAGCCAGTGCTCCTCGTGGCGGCCCTCGGCCTCGGCGAGGCCCTCGAGGATCTCGCGTTCGGAGCCGGCCTTGCGTTGGGCGAGTTCGCGGTACACGCGGGCCTCGGCGCGTTCGTCGGCGAGGTACTGGCGCCAGCGGCGCAGTTCGGAGGCGGTGGGGGGCGTGGCGGCGGAGCGCGCGGGCGTGGTCGTCATCGGCTGCAATTGTGCCAGCCGGGTGCCGCCCGCCCCGCCCGAACCCCGTCATTCCCAGTATTTCGAGCCCCCGAAACCGTCTCGGAGCCCCTGCCGACGACGGAGTTCAGGGCCTCGTCACGTGAACGACGGATGCACGGTCCGTCGTTCGCCCGAAACTCCGTCGTCCGCGGCGCGGCGCGGGCGCGGGCGGCGGGTCAGCTGTAGCCGGAGGGGGTGGGGTAGAGGCCCTGCAGGGCGTGGTCGCCGACCTCTTGGGCCTTGTAGGCCACGGGGTCGTGCAGCGTGATGGTGCGGGCGTTGCGCCAGAACCGGTCGAAGCCGTAGGCCTCGCCGGTGGCGCGGGCTCCCGTGAGCTCGAACAGGCGCGAGGTGACGTCGAGCACCGTCTTCGTCGACACCACCTTGGCGGCGGCGACCTCCACGGCCACCTCGCCGCGCTCGGCGTCGGTGAGCTCCCAGCGGCGCCCGGCCGCCTCGGCCAGCACGTCGGTGGCGCGCCAGGTGAGCGCATCGGCCGCCCTGGTGGCCGAGGTGAGCTCCCCGATCAGTTCCCGGATGTAGGGGTCGTCGACCGCACGGTCGACCCCGCTGGTCGACCACGGCTTGGTGGTGGCGCCCACGTACGCCGCCGCCGCCTCGAGCGCGCCCTCCGCGAGCCCCACGTGCAGGTGGTCCAGCGCCAGCTGGAACAGCAGGATCGACAGCGACGCGAACGGCCGGTACCGCGGGCCCGACTGCTCGCCGAAGCCGAGCACGTGCGCATCCGGAACCGACGCATCCTGGAACGACACCGAACCCGACGCCGACAACCGCTGCCCGATGTTCGCCCAGTCGTCGTGGTGCACCACGCCGGGCTGCGTGGCGTCGATGATGATCGCGAGCTTTTCGCCCGTGTCGACGCGGGTGCCTGAGGCGGTGATGCGGTCGGCCACCTGCGCCCCGGTGGCGAAGAACTTGCGCCCCGACACCGTGAACCCGCCGTCGACCGGGGTGAGCTCGAGCCCCGCGTCGCGCGGGTTGCCCGCGCCGCCCCAGAACCAGTGGTTCGCCGCGAGCCCCCGCTGCAGCTCGTCGATGACGGGCTGGTTCTCGTTCAGCTGCAGTCGCCACGAGTTCACGAAGTGGTAGGCGAACACGTGGCCGAGCCCGGCGTCGGCACGGATGACGGGCCGCAGCGCCTCGAACACCGGGCGCCAGCCCAGACCACCGCCACCGAGCGCTGTGGGCACGAGGGCGGGCAGAGCGCCCGTCGCCCGCAGCGCGGCGACCTCGGCGAAGGGAGCCGTGCCCTCGGCGTCGCGCTCGACGGCCACGGCCGCGAAGCCCTCGGCCAGGCCGCTCAGCGCCTCGGCCAGGGCGGGCGCCGACGTGATGGTCTCCGGAGCGCTCACCGCTGCTCCTCCTGCCACGGCGACCGGTTCCACTGCCGCAGCACCTGGTTGCCGTGCTCGAAGCCGAGCACGCACATCGCGGCCGTGTCGAGCACGAGGTACTCGCCCGTGCTGATCGGGGCGCCGATCCAGGTGGCGGCGAGGGTGCGCAGGTAGTGGCCGTGCGAGAACAGCAGCACGTCCTCCCCGCGGTTCAGGGTGAGGTGCGCGCGGCGGATGATCGCCTGGTTGCGCCGCAGCAGGTCGGCCGCCTGCTCGCCCACGCCCTCGGGGGTGGGCTGCACGCCGTCGCGCCAGAGGTTCCAGTCGTCGCCGTAGGCCTCCGAGATCTGTGGGCTGGTGAGGCCCTCGTACGCTCCGTAGTCCCACTCCACGAGGTCGTCGTCGACCTCGGCGTCGGGGTAGCCCACGATGGCGGCGGTGTCGCGTGCCCGGCGGCGGGGGCTCGTGAGCACAAGGCCGAAGGAGCGGCCTTCGAGCACCCGGCGCACCGCGGCGGCCTGCTCCTCGCCGCGTGCGGTGAGCGGGATGTCGGTGCGCCCGGTGTGGCGGCCGTTCAGGCTCCACTCGGTCTCGCCGTGCCGCACGAGCACCACCTGCGGGGCGGTGCCGCGGGCGGCGTGCTTGAACGTGGCGCCCGCGTCGGGGTGGTCGGGCGGGAGCGCTGCGGGGTGCGTCATGGGTGTCCTTCGGCGGGCGGCGGGTCGATTTCGACGATTCAAGGCTAATGGCCCGCACAGCCCGAAACGTGCCGGTGGGCCCCGCGAAACCTGGGCGCAATGTGCACGCGACAGGATGGCGGCATGACCAGCCCGAACCCCGCATCCGAAACCGCCCTCACCGTCGTGAACGCGGTCGTCATCCCGATGGCCGACGGGGTGGAGTGGTTCCGCGGCTGGCTGGCCGTGGGCTCCGACGGGCGCATCGAGGAGATGGGCGAGGGAGACCTGCCGCCGGAGCGCGAGTCGATCGGCTCGGGCGAGGTGCTCGACGCGAAGGGCGCGTTCGTCGCTCCGGGCTTCATCTCCGCTCACAGCCACATCTTCACCAGCGGCATGCGCGGCATGACGCCGGGCGAGCCGCTCTACGGCTGGGTGGGCGAGCAGAGCACCTTCATCGCCGGCGCCGACGAGGAGGACGTCTACTGGTTCACCGTGCACGGCTGCCTCGACTTCCTCGGCAACGGGGTGACGAGCGCCTACAACTTCACCGACTCGCGCGTGGTGGGCAAGTACGACGCTGCCACCGACGTGCGCGAGATCTACGCCATCCGGCCCGAGGGCTACCTGCACCGTCAGATCGACGCGGCCCGGGATGCCGGGCTCCGCACGATGAGCGCCATCCGCCTCGACACCGAGTTCCAGCCGGTGGAGGAGGCGTTCGAGGTGTTCGGGCGGGCCGTGGAGCACCTGGAGCGGAGCGTTCCGCCCGAGCTCTCGCTCGGGGCATCCGTGTTCGGGGCGGTTCAGTGGTCGGCGAGCGAGCAGGCGGCGCGCGACGAGGTGCGGGCGATGGATGCGCACGGCATCGGCAACCAGGCGCACTTCCTCGAGACCAGCGAGGCGCTCGACCAGCAGCGCGAGAAGTTCGGCTGGTACGAGCGGGCCGGGGCACTGCGCCCGGGCTTCCTGTTCGGGCACTTCGTGCATCCCGACACCTACATGTCGCGGGTGGCGGCCGAGAAGGGGGCCGGCATGGTGTGGCAGCCCACCTCGAACGGCCGGCTCGGCTCGGGCGTGGCCGACATCCCGCGCTACCGCGAGCTCGGCATGCCCATCGGGGTGGGCCTCGACGACCAGTCGTGCACCGACGTCTCCGACCCGTTCCAGAACCTGCGCATCGGCGTGTACACGCAGCGCGCCGTGAACCAGGACGCCTCGATCGTGATGCCGCGCGAGATGCTCCGGATGCACACCCTCGGCTCCGCCGAGGCCCTCGGGGTGGCCGACCGGGTGGGTTCGCTCGAGGTGGGCAAGTTCGCCGACTTCCTCGTGGTCGACCCCTCCTCGCCCGACACCGGGCCGGTGTGGGACGTCTACGCCCACTACGCGTTCGCCTGCGGACTGCGCAACCTAGCGCGGGTGTACGTGGGCGGGGAGCTGGTCTCCGAGGACGGGGTGAGCACCAATCCGCTGGCCGCGCGGGCCTCGGCCGAGCTGCACTCGCGGGTGCGCGAGGTGGCCAGGCGCTCGGCCTCGCGGAGCACCGAGCGCCTGGCCTGGTGACGTCGGAGGCCGCCGGCGGAGGACGCCAGGCGAATCTCTCCTGACAACATCGGCATTCCAGTAGACGCCGTCCAAAAATCGGGGATACGCTCCCGAAAAGGGATAGGGAGACGCCGATGTCCGAAACCACCAGCACCAACTCAGACCTCTTCGCCGACGACTCGGGGCCGGAGGGCCGCTCGATCGCCGACTGGACCGATCTCGGCCGCGAGATGTGGTCGTACCTCACCGGCCGCGGAGCCGCGGTCAACTACAGCTTCATCGACATGACCGTCGAGGTGCCCCGCGACATCGGGCCGGATGCGCCCCGCGCCACCTGGAAGCTCAACGGCACCCTGCGGGTCACCACGAGCGACGACACGGCGCCCGGCTCCGACCCGCACCGCGGCAGCTGAGCCGGGGGCACTGACATGGTGCGCCTGGACATCGACCTGTCGTTCTCCGAGGTCGACCCCGGCGGGGACACGCCGGTCGTGCCCTTCGAGGGCACGATCACCGCGGCGGGCAACGAGGTGACGGTGTTCGTGAGCGAGCCCGCCCGCCTGCCCGGCAACGGCCGGAGGAGTCTCGCCGACCTCACCGTGGTGGCCGATGCGCTCGCCGCTCGCGGCATCTCGGTGCGCGTGGTGGGGCCCGACGGGCCCATCCTGCAGCTCGGCGACGTGCAGAACAGCCGGCTGCAGCGGCTCGTGACGCGCTCGCCGCACATCCGGCTCGGGTCGGTGCAGGCGGTCGCCCCGCTGCTGCTGCGACGCAACGGCGACCGTGCACTGGTGTTCCCGGTGCCGCCCGCCACGCCGTTCCCGATCGCCCCCACGGTGAACCGCGTGGTGCGCCGACGAGTCACCACCACGCACTACCTGCCGGGATCGGGCCGCCCGCGCCTGATCTTCGTGGTGGGCTCGGAGTACTGGGACGGCCGGCCGCCGCGCGAGTTCGACCTGCTGCCCGGCCGCACCGTGATCGGCTCGGGCCCGGATGCCGACCTGCAGCTCCCGGGGCTGGCCCCCGTTCACGCCGAGGTGCGTCACGAAGACGACGACGAGTACGTGCTCTACGACATCGAGCCCACCGGCGGCGGCCACGCCACCGAGCCCCTCGACGCCGGAGCACGCCCCCGTCGAGGGCGCATCCTGCGCACCGGCGCCCGCATCGACCTCGGCGAGTGGCGGCTGGCGTACTTCCGCGAGGAGTTCGCCGACCACGGCCGGCCCTACGGCGGGCGCGTGGGCGGAGAGCTGTCGAAGCAGAAGAAGCAGCCGCCGCGGCCCGGGAGCTCGCCGCTGTCCGGAAAGGTCACCGACCCGAGCTGACACCCTCGAACTTCGCTACAGTCGTGCTGTTCGACACGTTCAGCCTGTCAATGCAGACGAAGGAGACCCATGCTCACCGATCTCGGCGAGGCCGAACTGGCCGGGTACCGGAGCGTGCAGATCGCGCCTGACGACTTCGACGAGTTCTGGCGGTCGACCCTAGCCGAGGCGCGCGCCGCCGGCGCCGGGAGTGAAGTCCGCCTCGAACGGGTCGAGACCGGGCTGGAGACGGTGGACGTGTTCGACGTGACGTTCCCCGGGTTCGGTGGGCAGAGCATCCGGGGCTGGCTGCGACTGCCGGCGAACGCGGCGGGGCCGCTGCCGGCGGTGGTGCAGTACGTGGGCTACGGCGGCGGGCGCGGGCGGGCGTGGGAGAACCTGTTCTGGGCGAGCGCCGGCTTCGCGCACCTGCAGATGGACACCCGGGGCCAGGGCGCCACATGGTCGGCCGGGGCCACCGGCGACCCCGACGGCTCGACGGGCCCCCAGATCCCCGGCGTGATGACGCGGGGCATCGAGAACCGCGACGGCTACTACTACCGTCGGCTGATCACCGACGCCGTGCGGGCCGTCGACGCCGCCCGCTCGATGGCGGCCGTCGACCCCGAGCGCGTCGCCGTGCTGGGCGGCAGCCAGGGCGGCGGGCTCGCGCTCGCCGTGGCGGCCCTCGTTCCCGACATTCGGGCGGCCGCGTGCATCACGCCCTTCCTGTGCGACTTCCCCCGCGCCATCCGCATCACGGATGCGCAGCCGTATCGCGAGATCGGGCAGTACCTGGCGGTCAACCGCGACCGGCTGGCCGAGGTGATGACCACGCTCTCGTACGTCGACGGCGTGAACTTCGCCCGCCGCGCGAGCGCCCCGGCCTGGTTCTCGGCCGCCATGATGGACCCGATCACGCCGCCCTCGACGATCGCCGGCGCCCAGCACGAGTACGCCGGCGAGAGCACCCTGCACCTCTGGCCGTTCAACGGCCACGAGGGCGGTGGGCCCGACGAAGACGCCCTGGTGCTCGCCTTTCTCGCGTCGCACCTGCGCGGCTAGAGTTTCGCCATGGCCGCCGAACTCCGCCCCCTCTCCGAGTCGGCACTCCCGGGCTTCCTCGCCCGGGCGAACGCCGAGTACCGCCGCGAGCGCATCGAGGCGGGCGACACCCCCGAGTACGCCGACGAGCGGGTGGCCGCCTCGAACGAGCAGTACTTCCCGGGCGGGCAGCCGGCTCAGGGCCAGCTCGTGTTCGAGGTGGTCGACGGCGACGAGGTGGTGGGGGTGCTCTGGGTGGGCGTCATCGACGCCGCCCGGCCGCGCGAGTGGTGGGTGTTCGACATCGAGATCGACGAGGGGTATCGGCGCCGAGGCTACGGGCGGGCGGCCATGCTGCTCGCCGAGGAGGCGGCCCGGTCTCACGGCGCCGTGAAGCTGGGGCTGAACGTGTTCGGTCACAACACGGTGGCGCAGGGCCTCTACGCGTCGCTGGATTACGACATCACGGCCATCACCATGGCGAAGCCGCTGTGAGCGGCGGAGGGAGACGCATGCCGGCACACGCCGAACCACCGCGCGGGCGCATCGAGGGGCCCTGGAGCGCACGGCTGCGGGCAGGCGCCCCCGGCGCGCCGATCGACCTCGCCGCCTTCGACACGGCTGCGACCCCCGGGGCGCTCGACAAAGACGAGGGCGAGACCATCTTCCGCGGCACCGGCCGCACCCTCGCGCGGCTGCAGGAGCAGCTGTTCGCGTCGAGCACCGTGGCGGCTCCCGCCTCCGGGCGTTCGGTGCTGCTCGTGCTGCAGGGGATGGACACCGCGGGCAAGGGCGGTGTGGTGAAGAAGGTGGCCGGATCGGTCGACCCCCAGGGCGTCGCCCACCACGCCTTCAAGGCGCCCACAGCCGAGGAGCGCGCGCATCCGTTCCTCTGGCGGGTCGAGCCCCGGCTGCCCGCCCCCGGACTGATCGGCGTCTGGGACCGTTCGCACTACGAGGACGTGCTGGTACCCCGGGTGCGCGGCAGCCTGTCGGGCGCCGCCATCGACGAGCGCTACGCCACCATCGACGCCTTCGAGCGCCGGGTGGTGGAGGGTGGCACCACCATCGTGAAGGTGTTCCTGCACCTCGGGTACGAGGAGCAGCGCAAGCGGTTGCTGCGTCGGCTCGACCGCACGGACAAGCACTGGAAGTTCAGCCCCGCCGATGTCGACGACCGGGCGCTCTGGCCACAGTTCCAGAGCGCGTACGAGGCCGCCATCGGCGCCACGAACACCGAGATCGCGCCGTGGTTCGTGGTGCCGGCCGACCACAAGTGGTACGCGGCGCTCGCCGTGCAGCAGCTGCTCGAGGAGGCCCTCACCGGGCTCGAGCTGCGATGGCCGGTGGCGCCGTACGACGTCGACGAGCAGCGGCGGCGGTTGCTGGCCACCTGAGGTGGCTCGCCGGCGCCGCGGGCCACATGGGCCGTCGTGGCGCATCCTGAGCGGGCGGTATCGTTCTGAAATGACCCTGCGTCGTCGGCTCGCGCTCGGCGATGGCCGTCGCCTGGCCTACCGCGTGTACGGCGACGCTGCCGGGCGGCTGGTGCTCAGCTGCCACGGCGGGTTGATGAGCGGGCGGGATGCCGAGACCGCCGACACCCTCGCCCGGTCGCTCGGCGTCGCGCTGGTGTCACCCGACCGCCCCGGCGTCGGGGGCAGCTCCCGCAACCCGGGGCGAACGCCGCTGCAGTGGGCGGTCTCGGATGTGGGCGCGCTGCTGGACCACCTCGCGACGCCGGCCGGGGGGTCGCTCGACACCTCGCGGTTCGCGGTGACGGGCTGGTCGGAGGGCGGGCAGTATGCGCTCGCCGTGGCGCGGGCGTTCCCGGAGCGGGTGACGGCCGTGGCGGTGGTGGCCGGAGCGCTGCCGCTCGCCGACCCGGCGGTGCTCGCCGAGCTCAACCGGCCAGACAAGCGCATCGCCGGCCTGTCGCTGCGGGCCCCGGCCCTCGCGGCGGCGGGGTTCGCGGTCGCCGGCGCGGTCGTAAGGCGGTACCCGTGGGTGACGTCGCGGGCGTCGGCGCAGGCGCTGCGGGGCGCCGACGGCGGGGTGATCGCGTCACGGCCCGGGTGGTTCGCGGCGGTCGTGGCCGAGGGACTCGCCGACCCGCGTGGCGCCGTGGAGTCGTACCGGGCGTTCGTGGGGCCGTGGGGGTTCGAGCCCGCCCAGGTGACGGTGCCGGTGGTGGTGCACCAGGGGGCGGCCGACCGCATCATCCCGGCGTCGTGGGCCACTCGGCTGGTCGAGGCGATCCCGGATGCGCGGCTGCACACCTATCCGGGCGAGGGCCACTTCATCGTGGTCAGCCGCCGCGCGGAGGTGCTCGGGTCGCTCCTGCACCCCTGACGTCGGGCACCGGGGCCGCGCCCGGGGTGGGTCAGACCGCGGCGGTGGCGGGGCTCCAGCCCCAGGCGGGCGCGACGTGGCGGGCGATGTTCTCCAGCAGGCGGGCGTTGTACTCAACACCGAGCTGGTTCGGCACCGTGAGCAGCACCGTGTCGGCCGCCTGCACGGCCGCGTCGCCGCGCAGCTGCTCGGCGATCGCATCCGGTTCGCCCGTGTAGCTCTTGCCGAAGCGGGCCTGCACGCCGTCGAGCGTGGCCACCTGGTCCTCGGTGTCGCCGGAGCGGCCGCCGAAGTACGCGCGGTCGAGGTCGGACACGATCGGGATGACGCTGCGGCTCACGCTCACGCGCGGCTCCCGGGTGTGGCCCGCGGCCTTCCAGGCGTCGCGGTAGAGCTGGATCTGCTCGGCCTGCAGGTCGCCGAACGGCACCCCGGTGTCTTCGCTGAGCAGGGTTGAACTCTGCAGGTTCATTCCCTGCTCGGCGGCCCACACGGCGGTCTGCCGGGTGCCGGAGCCCCACCAGATGCGGTCGGCGAGCCCGGGCGACTGCGGCTGGATGGCGAGGGCCGTCGAGTGGGCGTGGCCGGTCATCCGCGGGTCGGCGTGCGCCACGCCCGCACCCTCGATCGCCGCGCGGAACAGGGCGGTGTGCTGGCGGGCGACATCCGCATCCGTCTCGCCGGCCTCGCGGTCAGCCACGTAGCCGAACGACTCGGCACCCCGCAGCGCGGTCTCGGGTGACCCCCGGCTCACGCCGAGCTGCAGCCGCCCGCCCGAGATGAGGTCGGCCGATGCGGCCTCCTCGGCCATGTAGAGCGGGTTCTCGTAGCGCATGTCGATCACGCCGGTGCCGATCTCGATGCGCTTCGTGCGCGCGGCCATCGCGGCCAGCAGCGGGAACGGGCTCGCCAACTGCCGGGCGAAGTGGTGCACGCGCACGTAGGCGCCGTCGATGCCGAGGTCTTCGGCGGCCTGGGCCAGGTCGATCGACTGGAGCAGGGCGTCGGCGGCCGTCTGGGTCTGCGACCCGGGAACGGGCTGCCAGTGGCCGAAGCTGAGGAATCCGATGCGTTTGTGCATGCCTGGTTCAGCGCCGGGCCGCGGTGCGTTATTCCCCGGGTGGGGCGAGACGGGGGCGTTGCCAGCGTGCCCGGGGGCTGTCGCGGCGGATGCCGCGCATCCGTTCGTCATCGGTCGGAAGATCAGGCGGCGCACGGGTGTTCACTGGAAGGGGCGCGACAGCGTGCCGACGGTGTGAGCAGTTGGAGGAGTTCTCATGGCAGACAGAACCTGGTTCATCACGGGAGCGTCGCGCGGCTTCGGCCGCGAATGGGCGGTCGCGGCCCTCGAGAGCGGTGACCGCGTGGCCGCTACGGCGCGCGACACCTCGACCCTCGCCGAGCTCGTCGACCGGTACGGCGACCGGTTCCTGGCGCTGCAGCTCGACGTGAACGACCGCGAGGCCGACTTCGCCGCGGTGACCGAGGCGTACGACTACTTCGGCCGCCTCGACATCGTGATCAACAACGCCGGGTACGGCCAGTTCGGCTTCATCGAGGAGCTCAGCGAGAAGGAGGTGCGCGACCAGTTCGAGACGAACGTGTTCGGCGCCCTCTGGGTGACGCAGGCCGCGCTGCCGTACCTGCGGGCGCAGGGGTCGGGGCACATCATCCAGGTGTCGTCGATCGGCGGCATCAGCGCGTTCCAGAACATCGGTATCTACAACGCCTCGAAATGGGCGCTGGAGGGCTTCTCGCAGGCCCTCGCCCAGGAGGTGGCGCCGTTCGGCGTGCACGTGACGCTGGTGGAGCCCGGCGGGTTCAGCACCGACTGGGGCGGAGCCTCGGCCAAGCACGCGGAGCCGCTTGACGACTACGCGGCGGTGCACGAGGCGGCTGCGGCATCCCGGGCCACCCGCATCGGCCAGCCGGGCGACCCCGCGGCGACGGGCGAGGCCATCCTGCGCATCGTGAACGCCGAGGAGCCGCCGCTGCGGGTGTTCTTCGGCACCACCCCGATCGAGACCGCGAAGGCCGACTACGCCTCGCGCATCGCGGAGTGGGAGCGCTGGAACGACGTGTCCGTGCTCGCCCAGGGCTGAGCCCCGCGCACCCCGCGTGCCGCCCCCCTGAACACCGGTTCCGTCACTTTTCGCCCCAAAACACGGGTTTTCGGGCGAAAAGTGACGGATCTGGTCTTCAGGGGAGGGCTCGGGCGATGTCGTCCTGCACGAGCTCGGCGTTGATCACCGTGGCCGCCGTGAGCCCCGACGCCGCGGCCACGATCACGAGCGCGCCCGCGTTGGCCGAGTTGCCCGCCACCCACACGCCGGGCACCGAGGTGCGGCCGGTGGGGTCGGATGCGGTCCACTCACCCATCGGCCCGGTCTCGCGGGCCGCCCCCAGCTGCTGCAGCAGGTCGTCGTTCGCCACCATCGCGCCGCCGGTGAACACGGCGTCGACCTTGAGGGTGCGCCCGTCGTCGAGGGTCAGCGCGAGCGGGCGGTCCCGATCCGGGTCGACGCGCGACACCCGCACCACGTCGTTCTCGATCACCTTCACGCCGCGGGCCGCGAACCCGCGGAGCGTCTCGGTGTCGAGTTCGGCGGTCGAGCGCCCGACGAGGGCGATGTCATCCGTGAGCTGACGCATGAGTGCGGCCTGGTGGGCGTTCCGCGTCGTGGTGGCGATCACGGCCACGCGTGAGTCGCGGGCCTCCCAGCCGTCGCAGTAGGGGCAGGCCACGGCGCCGCGGCCCCACTGCTCGGCCAGTCCCGGGATGTCGGGCAGCTCGTCGCGGAGCCCGGTGGCGATCACGAGCCGGCGGGCCGTGAGGGTTCTGCGGTCGTCGGCTCCGGATGTCGCGGACTCGACCTCCACGCTGAACCCCCCGATCGCCCCCGAGGCCGACACCGCCCGGCCCGCCACGATCGTGGCCCCGTAGCCCAACACCTCGGCGCGCCCGATCTCGAGCAGCTCGTGCGGACTGAAGCCGTCGCGACTGAGGAAGCCGTGCATGTGGTCGGTGAAGCGGTTGCGGGGTTCGCCGGCGTCGATCACGGCGACTCGTCGACGCGACCGGGCCAGCACGAGGGCGGCGTTGAGGCCGGCGGCTCCGCCGCCGACGATGATGACATCGAATTCAGGTTCGTTCATGTCTTCACTCTCGCCGGGCGTGCCGCCAGAGCAAAATAGTTTGCCGACCTGGCAAGATCGAGTCATGGTCACACCCACGCAAGGCGCACGGATCGGTGCCCGTCTGCGCGCGGCACGCGCATCCCGAGACCTCACTCTGGCCGCTCTCGCAGCGACCACCGGCATCTCGGCCAGCACCATCTCGCGGCTCGAGGCGGGAAAACGGCAGCCGAACCTCGAGCTGCTCATCCCGCTGGCGGGGGCGTTGGAGGTGACCATCGACGAGCTGGTCACCGACTCGGTGCCCGACCCGCGCATCCCGGGCCGGCGGGTGAATCGCCCCGGCCGGTCGATCGAGTGGCTCTCGCGCGAGGGCGCCCCGATGCAGACGGTGCGGATGACGCTACGGCCCACCGACGAGGAGGTGGTGCAGGCGACCCACGAGGGGTTCGAGTGGGTCTACGTGATGAGCGGGCGGTTGCGGCTGATTCTCGGCGAGCACGACCTCGTGCTGGCCGCGGGCGAGGCGGCGGAGTTCGCGACGCGGGTTCCGCACTGGCTGGGGTGCGCGGGGGAGGAGCCGGTGGAGCTGCTGGGCATCTTCAGCCACGACGGGGAGCGCATCCACGTGCGGGCCCAGACCGAGCCGGATCGGCGGGCGGGGCGGTGAGGGGGCTCGGACGGTTGCCCGGGCCGGCGGCTCGGGCCGGTTGCTCTGGCCGGCGGCTCAGGCCGAGGGGTGGCCGAACTCCAGAGTCCACGCCATGTCGTCGTACCCGCTGTCTGACGGGGGCTGCTTCTTCAGCGTCGAGGGGTCGGTGGGCGGCACGCTGCCGAGTGCAGGATCGTTCAGTTCGTTCATGGGGAGACCTCGTTTTCGATACGGCTGTTCCGACCGTAGATCACCGGGGGCGGGGGCTGCTGGTCATTGACAGCGAGGGCGAAGGTTCGTGCGGGGTGAGGGTGGGGGAGCCGGTGGCGCGGTCGTAGCCTCGGGAGCATGAGACGTGGAGCGGGCCGTGGGCGACCGGACGGTGCATTTCGGATTCGGCTCGGCGCCGCCCGAGCCGCACCTCGTCGACCTGGTCACGAGCATCCGGATGCCGGCGACCGGCGCCTGAGCCGCGTCAGGCCCGTGTGCCCGCGAACACATACACCCACGCCTGCTCGCCCGAGTCGAGCGGCAGCAGCACGCGCTCGTAGTCGTCGACCTCGTAGGCGTCGGCGGCGATGAGGTCGGAGGGAGTGACTTCGAAGACCGTCCCGGCGACGGGCGGGGCGTCGGGGTCGGCGATCAGCAGCGGATGCCGGTCGCTCCCGCTGGCTGCGATCACCGCCGGGTCGGAGATGGCGAGCCACCCCTGGGCGTAGCCGACGACGGAGGCGTCACGGCCGTCGAGCAGGCGGCCGAAGACGGCCAGCTGCAGCTCGGGCTGTCGCAGGGTTCCGTACGAGAACAGCAGCGTCGCATCCGTCGTCATTCACCGAGCCTAAGGCTGCCGCCTCTCTCGCCCGGGGCTGAGTCGCGCCCGACTGCGACATCACGACGCGACTCAGTGTTCTTGGCAGCAGTCAGCCGCGACTGAGCGTGGCGTCAGGGGTGGCGCGGGCGACGAGGCCGCGGGCGTAGTTGGCGCGGGTCTGCAGCTCGAACAGCTGGGCCCCGGGGTCGAAACCCGCGCGCTCGGCGGACTGGTAGGTGAAGGAGCCGTTGACCACGGTGATCTGCATGAAGCCGGTCACCCGGGTCTCGCGCACGAGCAGGAACAGCAGGCCGAGGAACAGGAAGAAGAACCCGATCACGGCCAGCACGATCGCCCAGGCGGGGGTGTACCGCTCGACCCTGGTCTGGTCGGTGACGATGATCTGCGTGCCGGCCAGCGGCAGCGTCGCCTGCGGGGTGACGAGCCAGTGCTCGGTCATCGAGATGTCGCCGAAAGACACGAGCGGAGGCTCGGTGGGCGCGGTCGGGCTGATGGACATGTGTTCCCCCTGGTCGGTCGAGATCGGCGTCGCGACGGTGTCGAGCCTATCCGAGGCCCTCCCGCGGGTCGCGGTAGCGCGAACTGCGCCCCGAACCGCCCCGCGGCAGCACTTCGTGCGACCCGGATGCCGCGTCCCGGGCGTTCGGGGTGCGCCGGCCTGGGCGCGGGCTGCCGCGTGCGTGGTCGGGGTAGCGCACGTGGCGGGTCGGGCGGCCTCGGAGGCGCCGTTCGCGCTACCCGGAGGGGAAGGCTCGTTCGGGCGGTGGGGTTTCGGCGCGGGGACTATCGGGGTTCGATGAAGAGCACACGAACACTCGGCCGAAGGGATCACGTGCAGCAGGGAGTGACGCTCGACGGCCGCTCGGACGGTGCGTTCGAGGTGGGGCGAGGCCGCAGCGGCACGGGCGTTGCGGGCCGCAGGTCCGTCGCCGGGCTGGACGACCTCTTCGCCGCCGCGCTCGCCGCCGCTCCCACGGGGGCCGGCGTTGCTGCAGCACTGCGCCTCGCCCAGCGGGTCGGCCGCGCGACGGCGTTGCCGGGCCGCGGCCGGACGGCCGACTATTTCGAGACCCTCGCCACGCTCGCCGCCGCCGACGTGACCGTCGCCCGCGTGGTGGAGCCGCACCTCGACGCACTCGCGATCCTCGACGAGTGCCCGGTGCCGGTAGACCTGGCCGCCATCGGCGCCGACGAGGCCAGCACGTGGGGCGTGTTCGCCGCCGAGGCGGCCGGGGTGCGGCTCGACGCGGCGACGGATGACGGGGGCTGGGTGGTGCGGGGCACCAAGCCGTGGTGCTCCCTGGCCGGCGACCTCACGCACGCGTTGGTGACCGCCCACGTCGACGGAGACGGCGGGAGCGCACGTCAGCTGTTCGCGGTCGCCCTCGGCCAGGAGGGTGTGGACGTGCATCCGGAGGCCTGGGTGTCGCGGGGGTTCGTGGAGGTGCCGAGCGGCCCCGTGGACTTCGCCGATGTGCGAGCGGTTCCCGTCGGGGAGCCCGGGTGGTACCTCGAGCGGGCCGGGTTCGAGTGGGGCGGCATCGGGGTGGCGGCGTGCTGGTTCGGGGGTGCGGTGGGCGTGGCGCGCCGGGTGCTCGAGGCGGCCGGCCGGAAGGGCGACGACGTGGGGGCGCTGCACGCCGGGCGCTGCGCGAGCGCGCTGTTCGCCGCGCGGTCGGCACTTGCGGCGGCGGCCGCCCGGATCGACGAGGGCGGCGCGGGCGGGCGGCGCGACGGCGGTGACGATGGTGACGGCAGCCGACCGCGCGGCGACGGCGACGGTGGCGACGCGGGCGAATCACTCGGTGGAGGCGACGGCACGGCCGCGCAGCCCGGGCGCGACGACGCCCGCATCCTCGCCCAGACCGTGCGGGCGGTGGTGCGGTCGGCCTGTGACACGGTGCTGCACGAGGCGGGGCAGGCGCTCGGCCCCGCGCCGCTCGCGCTCGATGCCGCGTACGCCGCGCGGGTGGCCGATCTCTCGCTCTACCTGCGGCAGGATCACGGTGCCCGCGACGAGGTGCGCCTCGGCCGCCTGCTCGTCGAGGAGTCGCAGAGGCACGCGCATCCGGAGCAGCGGGGAGGCGCGTCATGAGCGTCTTCACGCACCGCGACGACAGCACAGCCGAACAGCGCTGGACAGCGGCCTTCGTGCAGCGCTCCACAGCTGGAGAACTCGGCGAGATCGGCCCGAGTGCCCTCGCCGAGCTGGGCCACCTCGTGGTGGTCGCGGCGCATCCCGACGACGAGACGCTCGGCGCCGCTGGACTGCTCGCCCGGGCCTACGCCGCCGGTGTGCGCACGACGGTGATCGTGGCCACGTCGGGTGAGGCGTCGCATCCCGAGTCGACGACGCACACCCCCGGGCGGCTCGCCGAACTGCGGGAGGGGGAGGCGGAGGCTGCGGTGGCGTCGGTCGATCCGGGGGCGACGGTGTCGTTCCTGCGGGTTCCGGATGGCGGGCTCGCCGAGCCCGTGAACCGCTCCCGGCTCGAGCAGGCTCTGCTCGCCGCGGTGCGGGGCGACAGTGGTGCTGCCGGTTCGGCGGGCGCGGGCCCGGGCGCCGGGAGCGCCGGGGCCGGCACCGCGGAGCCGGTGGCCGAGACGTGGATCGTGAGCCCGTGGAGTGGCGACCGGCACCCCGATCATGCCGCGGCCTCCGAGGTGGTGGGCGCCGTGGTCGGCAGCCTGCGCGCGGAGGGTGCCGGGACGCGGGTGCGCCGGCTGGAGTACCCGGTCTGGCTCTGGCACTGGGGCGATCCCGACGGCGGCGACGTGCCCTGGGATGCGCTCGTGACGCTGGCCCTCGACGAGGAGGCCGTGCGGGCGAAGCGGCGCGCGATGGCGCTGCACGCCACCCAGGTTCAGGCCCTCGGCGACGCCCCAGGCGACAGCGTGCTGCTCGCCCCCGGGATGCTCGCGCACTTCGAGCGGGCGTTCGAGGCGTTCGTGGAGGTGGTGTCCGGCGACGTGACGCCCGGGGTGGCGCCTGCTGCTGCGCCCGCGGAGGCGACCGCGACCGGCGAGGAGCCCACCGTCGGCACCGCGGCACGGTACTTCGACGCGCTGCACACCGGAGCCGACGATCCGTGGGGCTTCGAGACCCGCTGGTACGAGGAGCGCAAGCGCGGCATCCTGCTGGCCACCCTGCCCGACCGCGGGTACCGCGCCGTGCTCGAGGTCGGGACCTCGACGGGTGTGCTCTCCCGGGAACTCGCGGCACGGGCATCCGTTCGCTTCGTCGGCGTCGACGTGTCGCCGGTGGCCGTGGCTCGCGCCGCCGAACGCAACCACGGCCTGCCGCACGCGTCGTTCGAGCGCCGCGACGTGCCGGATGAGTGGCCGGAGGGCAGGTTCGACCTCGTCGTGGTGTCGGAGGTGGGCTACTACCTCGCGCCCGGTGCGCTCGACCGCCTGATCGACCGGGCCGTCGAGGCGCTCGACGAGCACGGCGCGCTCGTGTTCTGCCACTGGCGGCACCCGATCGACGGCATCGAACGCGTCGGCGACGACGTGCATGCCGTGCTGGCCGCCCGGCCGGAGCTCATCCGGCTCGCTCATCATCTCGAGGAGGACTTCGTGCTCGATGTGGTCGTTCGGCCGCCCGCCGTGTCGGTGGCGGCGAAGGAGGGGATCGTGTGATCGGCGCCATCGACGTGGTCATTCCGGCCCGTGACGAGGAGGAGTCGCTTGGCGCCTGCCTGGAGGCGGTGCTGGCGAGTCGTCGCGCGTTGATGCGGCTCGACCCGACGCCGTTCCTGCGCTGCCGGGTGGTGGTGGTGCTGGATGCCTGTACCGACGACTCGATCGGGGTGGCCGAGTCGTTCGGCGGCGCCGTGATCGCGTTGGAGGCCGCCGCGGGCAACGTGGGCGTGGCTCGCGGAATCGGGGCCCGGCACGTGATGGCGAGCTTCGACCGCCCGGCCGAGCAGTGGATCTGCAGCACCGACGCCGACACGCTCGTGCCCGAGAGTTGGCTCGCCGATCACCTCGCGGTGGCCGAGACCGGTGCCTATGTGGGGCTCGGTCGGGTGGAGCCGAGCGGTGGGGCGCTGAGTCCGGATGCGCTGGACGCGTGGCAGCGCGCGCACGCCGACTCGTCGGTTCGGCACGTCTACGGTGCCAATCTCGGGGTGCGCGCCGACGCGTACCTGCGGGCGGGCGGGTTTCCGGCCATCCGGCTCGGCGAGGACGAGGAGCTCGTGCGGGCCGTCGACGCCCTCGAGAGCCACGTCGACGAGCCCTCGGGCGGGCGCATCGCCCAGGTGGAGGGCGTGGCGGCCACCTCAGACCGCCTCGACGGGCGCACGGCGGGCGGATTCGCGGGCTTCCTGCGCAAACTCGTCGACTAGAGCCCCCCGCCCCCGCCCGCGCCCCCGCTCTCGTCGAGTTGCGCCAAATCGCCCCTTCGCGCAGCGCGAGAGGGCGATTTGGCGCAACTCGACGAGGGACGGGGTGGGTTACGCCGCCGACCAGCCGCCGTCGGAGGCGAGCACCACGCCGTTGACGTTCACGCCGTCGTCGGAGAGCAGGAACGTGATCGAGGCCGCCAGCGCGTCGGCCTCGACCGCGTCGGGCAGGATCGCCATGGCCTGCCGCACCCGCTCGGCCCCGAGCGGCGACGCGAACGTCGCCTCGATGTTCGTGATGGTGGGGCCGGGCGCGACGGCGTTGGTGCGGATTCCCGAGGGCCCGTACATGAAGGCCGTCGACTTGGTCAGCCCCGCCACGGCGTGCTTCGAGGCGGTGTACGCCGCGCCCGCGGCCGAGCCGCGCAGGGCGGCCTCGGAGGCCACGTTCACGATCGACCCCGCGCCCTGAGCCAGCATGGCGGGGATGACCGCCCGCGAGAGCTTCATGGTTCCGGTGACGTTGATGGCGAACACGCGGTTCCACACCGCGTCGCTCACGTCGCCCACGGGGGTCATGTCGTCCATGATGCCGGCCACGTTCGCGAGGCCGTCGATGTGCTCGCCCGCGGCCGCGACGATGGCGGCGACGGCCTCGTCGTCGGTGATGTCGCCGGCGACCGTGGTGATGTCGGCGTCGGGCAGGGATGCCGCGAACTCGTCGAGTCGCTCGGCCGAGATGTCGACCGCGATCACCCGGCCGCCCTCCCGGGCCACGCGGGAGGCGGTGGCGCGGCCGATGCCGGAGCCGGCGCCCGTGACGATGACGGTCTGGCCGGCGAAGCGGCCCTGGTCGAGCCGCTCGATCCACTCGGGACGCTCGACGGGCACGAGGCCCTCCTCGGTGTTGCCGGAGCCGGTGTTGCCGGAGCCGGCGCTGCCGGAGTCGGTGCTGCCCAGGTCGGCACCGGATGCAGCGCCGCCGGCGCCGAACCCCTCCGGCACCTCGCCGCGCGCAGCCCGCGCCACGAGCCCGTCGACGAGCTCCTGCGAGAACTGCCCCTTGCTCAGCGTGATGAGGCGCTTCAGCGCGAGCCGTCGCACCGGCCGCAGGGCTTCGGGGGTCTGCCCGCCCGAGGCGAGCAGCTCACGGATGAGGGCGCCTCCGACGGGGTGGTCGATCCAGGTCTGGATCGAGGAATCGGCGGTGAGCGGTGCGGATGACGACGGCATGGTGGGCTCTCTCTTCTCGGGCGGGTCTGGAGTCTGCCGGGGGCGTGCGCCGCAGTCGGCGCAGAACCGGACAACACTGTCCGCTAGTAGGCTACACGCGTGTCAGCCGCCCCGAAAGCCAATCGCGGACCGAGTGCGGGCCCCGCGAACCGGCGTGCGTTGATCGCCGCCGCACGCGAGGTGTTCGCCGACGACGGGTACTCGGCGCCCCTCAGTTCGGTGGCCCGCCGCGCCGGCGTCGGCCAGGGCAGCCTCTACCGGCATTTCCCCGACCGCATCTCGCTCGCCATCGCCGTCTTCGACGACAACATCACCGAGCTCGAGTCGCTCGCCGATCTGCCGGCCACCACGCTCGACGACCTTCTCGACGCCGTGGTGGAGCAGGTTCTGGTGTCGACGGCCATGATCGACATGATCCTGAGCGACCGCGACGACGCCCGGGTGGGCCACCTCGGCGAGCGGATGCTGACGGTGGTCACCCGGGTCGCCGACCGCGAACAGGCCGCCGGCCGGCTGCGGCCCGGCGTGGGTGCGTCCGACATCTTCCTAGCGGTGTCGATGATCGCCGGCGTGCTGGCGAGTGCTCCGGCGGCCCAGCGCCGCGACGTGGCGGCCCGCGCCCGCCGGCTGCTCGAGCCCGCCTTCGTGCCGCGATCCCCCTGACCCGTCCGTTCGAGACCGCCGGCGATCGCGCAGTCCGCCGATCACGGAGAAGAGCGCGTAGGCGAACAGCGCCCCGGCCGAGATGGGCACCACGATGCCCCTGGCCTCTCCGTTGACGGCGTTGTTCACCCACCCGAGCAGCGGGATGCTGTACCAGAGCACTCCCACGACCTGCACCGGGAGCACCGGCGACTCGTCGGCCACGTCGTTGTTGTCGCCCTGGGTGATGAGCACGGTGGAGCCATCGGTCGACGTGGTCTTCGAGATCACCCGGTGGCTCACCACCCCCGGCTCGCCGGAGGTGATCTGGTAGGTCACCACGTCTCCCACCGCGATCTCGCCGACGGGAACAGGGCGCACCACGATGAGCGTGCCGGGCGGCAGTCCGGGCTCCATCGACTGCGTGAGCACGGTGAGCGGCCTGCCCCCCGCGAGCGTCGGCAGCACGATGGTGAGCACGGCCAGGGCGATCACGAGCACGAGCAGCGCCCCGCTGACGGCGACGCCGAGGTAGTGCGCGAGCGACCCGGCCCTATCCGGTTCGGTCGCTGCCGGGCGCGGCCGCCGGCCCGCGGTCAGGCCGGGCATCGGATGGTGAGCAGGGCCGGGAAGACGACCGAGTAGGTGGTGGCGATGCTCGTGCCGGCGGAGGTGGTGCCGTACAGGCTGTCGATCGCCTCGATCGAGACCGGCAGCGGGCCGGAGCCGGTGAGCACATCGAGCCCGAGTTCCAGCGGGCTGATGCTGGTGGAGGTTCCGGTGACGTTCTGCTTCACGACGGTGGCGGGCGCGTTCGTCTTCACCACCCGGTAGCTCACACTGCCTCCGCTCGGCACCGCCGGAGCGGTCCAGCCGAGGTTCACCGATCCCAGTGCCCCGGCGCTGCAGGTGACCGCTGTCGGGCTGCCCACGCGGTACACGTTCTGGGTGAAGGCCGGAGGCGTGGAGGTCGCGGTCCAGCTCGTGCCCACCCGCCCGGTGAGCACGAGCGTGGCGGTGGTGGTCTCACCCTGCGAGGCCGCTACCGTGCCGGAGAGCCGAGTGGCCGCGCACAGCACCACGGATGCGCCCGCGGCCACCGACGAGAACGACCCAGGGAGCGCCGGCGGGTTCTGCAGCGTGCCCGCGGTGACGCCCGTCGCGGGCACGGTCGTGCCACAGGATGCCGCGGTCCAGAGCGTGAGGGCGATCTTCGCCGCGAGGGTGCCGTTCGTGGTGGTCACGGCGATGCTGAGTGCCAGGGGTGCCGTGCCCGTGTTCTGGAACGTCAGCGGCGCCAGCACGAGGTTCGCGGTCGGCGCGGTGGCGGCGGTGAACCGGTACTCGTGCGTGAGCGACGCCGTTCCGCCGGCCGAGACGGTGGCGGATGCCGCGTTCGCGGAGACTTGGCCCAGGGGCACGCTCGGCGCGGTCCACGAGGCGTTCGCGCCCACGGTGGCCGAGGCGAGGGCGAACACGGCCACGAACGCCGGAACGGGCATCCGGAGCCGCTTGAGCCACGCGCGGGTGCGGCGCCCCGACCCGGGATCTGCCGAGGACACTCAGGCCACCTGCCTTCCGTCGATGCCGAGGGTGAACGATGCCGGGGTGCTCCCGTTCGCGGCGGCGGGGGCGGAGACGGCGAGCGAGACGCTGACGCAGAGACGTTTGGCGCCTCCGGGGGCCACCCGCACACCGAGATCGGTGGCCGTCGCGGCGGTGGCGGTGCCCGTCCAGGTGGTGGAGACGGCCGGGCAGGTCGCGCCCGTGTCGACGATCGAGAGCCCGACGGTGAGCGAGCCCGAGAAGGCGGTGGCGGGGCCAGGGAAGGCGAGCCCGCTCACCCCGAGCGACAGCGGAACCTGACCGCCGTTGGTCAGCACCGCCGAGCCGGTGACGGAGGCACCCGGGTACAGGCCGCCCGTACCGAGCCCGAGCGGTGCGGTGACATCGAGCTGGGCGGTGCCCGAGCGCACCACCGCCCCGGCGACGGCGGCAGCCGACGTGAGCCGGGCCGACGTGGTGCCGGCGGCGGCGACCGCCAGCACCACCGCCGCCCCGGTCAGGATCGTGGTGGTGAGCAGGCGCTTCGCCGCCGCCGACCGCGACCCAGGCCCGTGTCGGCCGGGCCGCCTCGGGGTCACGGCGTGACGGCGGGGGCGGTCTGGTTCAGCGTGAGGGTGAGGTTGCTGAGGCTGACGGCTCCGAGCTTCATGGAGTTCTCGAACCCGGGGGTGGCCGAGTTCGGGAACCGCAGGGTGACGGCCACCCGCACCGTCTGACTCACGCCGGCCGCGCCGGCCGTGATCGTGTAGGTGGGGCTGGCCCCCGAGACGCCGGTTCCGGTCGCCGTGAGCGCGGCACTGCGGGAGAGGTACGCGGCGAGAGCGACGTCTTCCGGGTCGCCCACCACGGCCGGCGCGATCGAGCCCTCACCGAGGCCGAGGGTGGCGACGAGGTTGTTCCCCTGCACCGTCACGGCGAGGTCGTCGGTGTAGGTGAGGGTGTCGCCCGGCACGATGCGATACGTGGCGATCGACACGGCTGCACCGTTCTGGTCGGTCCAGGATCCGGCGCCGTCGGCGTTCGAGATGAGCAGGTTGCCGGCGGTGATGGTGCCCCCGGAGACCTCGGCGCTGGAATTCCAGAAGGCGAAGGTACCGGCGCCTCCGAGGAGGAGGGCGACACCGGCGGCACCGGCGATCGCGCCCTTGGCGAGCTTGTTCATGGAGTGGAGTCCTCTCGCACCCCGAGGGGCGCCGTCTGCGACAGGTGTCGCGATGGGTGATCGACCCAGTGTGCGAATCCGGCCGACGGCGCACCACGCCCGCTGTCGAGGTTGTCGCGGGATTGACGAAAGGCGTCGCCCAGATGATGCGCGCCCGTCATCCGGGTCAGCACTACTGAGGCCGCTGCGGTCGGTGAGCGTCGACGTCTCAGTAGTGCGGCCCTCGCTGCGGGCCGACTACCGGGATGAGCCCGGCTCGATCGTCGGCTGATCTACCGTGGCGATCACGGATGCTCGCGGCCGGGCATCGAGGTGACGGTGACGACGGGGTGGGTGGCGATGATGATTCGAACCATCACGAAGCGACTGCCCGAGGGAGCCACCGTGCTGCCGGCCGTCGCCCCGTCGGAGCCTCGTCGCGTGCACCTCGTGCTGCCCGTGGGAGCCGACGTCATCCTGCGCGAACCAGGCAAGGCGCCGCATCGCATCGGCGAGCGAGGTCTCGGGTGGGTGCCCAGCCGCACGCCGGTGGCCGTGTGCTGCGGTCGGCCCACCGACGTGATGTGGCTGGAGATCCCGCCCCGGCTGCTCGATCGTCGACCCGCGCTCGCGGCACAGTGGCCCGACCGGCCGTCACCGTCGTCGTCGCTGGTGGCACCGGTGCGGGCCTTCCTCGAGGCCGTCGTCACCGGCGACAGCGGGGGCCGGGCCGAGCCCGCGGTCGACGACCTGCTCCTGGGCATGCTCGAGGCGCTGGTGCACGAGGCGAAGGAGGAACCGGCCGCGGGGTCGCCCACCGCGCCCGTGACCTCGCCCCCGACCGTGCGGGTGGCGGCACGGGTGCCGCTGCGCCTGCAGGCCATCGCGCACATCGCGGCGAGCCGTGACGACCGGTCACTGTCGCCGCACCAGATCGCCCGGGGGCTGCGCATCTCGGTTCGCCAGCTGCAGCGCGCCTTCGAGGAGGCCGGCTCGACGGTGGTCGCGGAGATCCGGCGTCAACGACTCGAGGCGGCCACGGCGCTGCTCGTCGACGAGACCTGCGATCGTCTCAGCATCGCCGAGATCGCGACCCTGGCGGGCTTTCGCAACGATGCGGAGCTCCGCCGGGCCCTCGCGTCGAACAGCGGCGCGACGCCCACCGAGCTGCGGAGCGGTCGCTCCTAGACGGGAGTTGCGCCTTCGGGCCTGACGGCGTCAGAGCCGCAGCGTGCGGCTCGGCTTCTGGCCGAAGCGGCCGGTGTACGCCGACGAGAACCGGCCGAGGTTGCCGAAACCCCACTCCCGGGCCACCGAGGCGACGGTGGTCGATCCGGGGTCGGCCAGCCGGAGCTGCTCGTGCACCCGATCGAGCCGCACGTTGCGCAGGTACATCGACGGCGAGAGGCCGAGATGGCGTCGGGTGGCCTGCTGCAGGGTGCGGGTGTGCACGCCCGCGGCGCGGGCGGCATCCGCCGGCGTGATGGGATCGTGCGCGTGGTGCTGCATGAACTCCAGAGCCACCCTGGCCTTGGCGGCCGAGGGTGCACGCAGCACTGCGGGCACGTCGAGGGCCCGCCAGGGGAAGAGCTGAAGCAGCGCCCGCGCCACCTGCAGCTCGGCGTTCATGCGCATGAGCGAGGTGGAGGCGGTGTCGAGAACGGCCGCGGTGACGGCGGAGACGGCTCCGCGCCAGTTCGCGAGCATGCCGTGGTCGGGCTCGGCCTCGAGGTCGAACGAGACGGCCTGCGGGGGGCCGGCGTGCAGCTCGGTGGCGACGTCCTCCAGGAACGTCTGGTCGAGGTGGATGAGGTTCTGCCGATGAGCCGCGAACGACAGCGCGAACTGCTGCTCCGAGGGAAAGAGGAAGGGCGTGGAGTCGGTGCCGCGGCGCTCGAACTGGCGGAGGTTCAGCACCCCGCCACCGAGCTTGAACCAGCTCACCACGTACTGCTGCAGGTACGGCACCTCACCCGCCACCGAGCCCGAGCAGACCGAGGTGCGCAGGGTGAGGCGGTCGTCGCCCAGCGAGGCGTAGCGGTAGGAGAAGTCGTCGTCGTCGGGGGTGACGGTGAAGCGCTGGCCGGTGTACGCGGTCTGGTAGACGGAGGCCGCTTCGCCGGGGTCGGTGCCCCCGCGTTCGTACCGGCGCATGGCACTGCTGCCACCCGCCTCTGCGGTCGGGGTGCCGAGAGGGGAGGTGAGTGTTGACAAGAGAACATCCTTCGTGGTGATGCTGTCGGAGCGTTCTCAAGCCGTTCGCTCCGAGGTCCAGGGGGCGTAATGAAGACGAGATGACTCGCCCGAACGTCACAAAGAGGTCTGCCCGGTCTTCGGAGCCGAGGGGGTCTTCGGAGTGCTGTCATCGACCTCGCCGCCTCCGCACCCGCCTCCCACTACCCCGATGAGCTCCCCGGGTGAACCCCCTGGCGGGCCCGAGGCGGGCGGCGTAGGCCTGAACAGATGAGAGCTCTCACCTGGCAGGCCACCAACAAGGTCACCGTCGAAGACGTCCCCGACCCCGTGCTGATCGACGACACCGACGTCATCATCCGCGTCACCTCCACCGCCATCTGCGGGTCGGACCTGCACCTCTACGACGTGCTCGGGCCGTTCCTGGACAAGGGCGACATCCTGGGGCACGAGCCGATGGGCATCGTGCAGCAGGTGGGCGGCGCGGTGTCGAAGCTCACCGTCGGCGACCGTGTCGTCATCCCGTTCGTGATCGCCTGCGGCTACTGCTTCATGTGCACGCAGGGCCTCACCACGCAGTGCGAGACCACCCAGAACCGGGCCACCAACTCCGGCGCCTCGCTCTACGGGTACACCGAGCTCTACGGATCGGTGCCCGGCGGCCAGGCCGAACTGCTGCGGGTGCCGTTCGCCGACTTCAACGCGCTGAAGGTGGGCACCGAGCTGCCCGACGAGCGCTACCTGTTCCTCTCCGACATCATCCCCACCGCGTGGCAGGGCGTGGAGTACGCCGAACTCCCCGAGGGCGGCACGCTCGGCGTGATCGGCCTCGGCCCGGTGGGCCAGTTCGTCGCCCGCATCGCCCGGATGCGCGGCCACCGCGTGATCGCCGTCGAGCCGGTGCCCGAGCGCCGGGCGATGGCCGAGCGCCACGGCATCGAGACCATCGACCTCACCGACGACGTGGTCGAGCGCCTGCGCGAGCTCACCGACGGACGCGGGCCCGACGCCATCGTCGACGCCGTGGGCATGGAGGCGCACGGCAACCCGGGCGCATCCTTCGCTCAGCACGTGGTGGGCCTGCTGCCGGATGCGCTGGCCAAGAAGGCCATGGAGACCGTGGGCGCCGATCGCCTCGCCGCCCTGTTGCTCGCCATCGACGCGGTGCGCCGCGGCGGCACCGTGTCGCTCTCGGGCGTCTACGCCGGCGCCGGCGACCCGATGCCGTTCATCACCATGTTCGACAAGGGCATCACGCTGCGCATGGGCCAGTGCAACGTGCACCGGTGGCGCGACGACATCCTGCCGCTGGTGGAGGACCCGGCCGACCCGCTCGGCATCGACGACCTCGTCACGCACACCGTGGGCCTCGACGAGGCGCCTGAGATGTACGAGCTGTTCAAGCACAAGCAGGACGGCTGCATCAAGGTGGTGCTGAAGCCGTAGCCGGGCGCGACGCTCAGTAGCCGTACAACAGCTGGATGAGCACGCCGTAGAGCATCGAGCCGATCACCGACACCAGAGCGGATGCGCCGAGTGCGATCCCGGCCGCGGCCAGAGTCTTCGACAGGCCCGGCCGGGTGACCGCCACGATGCCGAGCACCACGGCGGCGAGGCCGAGGAGCCCCGCGAGCACCCCCTGCACGGTGGAGAGGCCACCGATCATCGCGGGGAACCCGGCACCGACGGCGGCAGCCTGGATCACGAGGAAGATCAGGCCGATCAGGGGGACGGCGGCGCCGGCGATCAGCGAGGCGAGGCCCAGGGGGTTGCGGGCGGCACGCGCCGGGGAGTCGGCCTGCTGACTCGGCTGATGCGGGTGCTGCGGGTGCTGCGGGTGCTGCTGCTCCGGCTGCTGAGGCGGCCCGGCCGGGTACTGCCCGCTCACGAGGTCTTCTCCAGCGATTCGGGCTTGTGCACGGCCTGTTTGCCGCTCTTGTCGCTCTTCACGAGATACTGCGGGTCGTCGCTCGAGGCGCGCACGGTGCGCCCGGCGGCCTCGGTGTCGGAGGTGATGGTCTTCTCGACCTCACCGCTCGTGGTGGTTCCGTGGGTCGACCACTCGACGTGGTCGCCTTTCTCGAGTTTCTTCGCCATGCCGCGAAACGTACACCGCCCCGCCCGCCGCCGCCCGTCTAGGGTTCTGCGCCGGTCGTCAGCACCGGCATCGATGCTCGGATCGTCAGTTGTCGATAAGCTGAGCCGGTTCCGAGGGAGGCGTTGAATGACCGAAGACCAGGTAGCCAATGTGCTGAACGGCATCGCCGTCATCGTTGCAAGCGGTGCGCTTGTGGTGAGCCTGATAGTCACCAGGCTCACGCTCTCACAGGCGAAGCAATTGAATGACGGGGACGCGGCGCGGTCGCAGGAGACGTACGAAAAAGACCGCTTCGAGGAGCTGGTAGGGCGGGCGAAAGAGATTCTGATGCTGGCCGCAGACCTCGAGGCGTTCACGGATTGGCGCTTCAAGGAGCGATCCAATCAGGGTGATGACAACCTGAAGGCGCAACGAGCGGCTGACGTGGAGCGATCGGTGACTCAACTCAAACAGCTGACCGAGCTGCTTGTCTATAACGAGCACCTTCTTCCGAATCTTGCGAGAGCACCGCAAGCGTCGATTCTTCTGTTCGGCTACGAGAAAGAACCAGCCAAGCGATTGGTCGAGCAAGCCGCTTGGCTCGCCACCTCGGCGGATCTCCTCCTGCGCTACGACATCGACCTTCGAGAGGGTCGTGACCCGTCGGTGGATGAGGGCGTGGATACCAGCGAAGAGGCGGTCGATCTGCTGTTGATGCGGCTGATCGAGAACATCTCTGGTTCTGTCTCGCGTGATCACGACGTCTGGAAGTGGTACCGGGCCGCACGTCGCAAGGAGATCACGGATGGAGGTATGCCGTCAGTCGACGTGTATGAACTGGCGCGCACGGAGTTCTACCGCTCACTCGAACAGTTCCGGACCTCCCTCGGAGATCTCTTCGCAGCGACTTCCGAGGCTCGCCGACAGTGCACGGCCCCAGGTCACGCCTCGGCGAGCTCGTGGGTGACATCGAAGGGCACCGATCATGCCGATACCAGGGCTGGCACTTCGACCGTCGGGCAGCTCGAACGAGATCCCTTCGGGCAGGAGGCGCTCGGCCCTCACCTGCACGATCCGTACTATCCAGGAGCGCCCTGAACCGTCGTTCGGAAGGATTTCAGGCACTCCGACGCCATAGTGGCGCCCGACCCCGCGAAATCATTCCGAACGTCAGGGCAGCAGCGGGCGCTCCCGCTCGAGCTTCACGAACACCACGCCGGCCACGATCAGCGCCCCGCCGGCCAGCTGCACCAGCGTGGGCACCTCGCCGAGCAGCAGCCACGCGAACAGCACCGCGAACAGCACCTCCACCAGCCCCACGAACGAGGCCACGCGTGAGCCCAGACGGATGGCGCCGAGAATTCCGGTGAGGTAGGCGAACGCGGTCGCCACCAGCACCACCACGGCCATCGGCACCATCCACGACACCTCTCCCACCACCGGCAGCTGCACCGGGTCGAACGAGAAGGTGAACGGAAGCAGTCCGGTGGCGCCCACGAGCCCGAGCAGCAGCCCACCCACCACGAGGCCGGCGCTCACCAGGGTGACGGGCGGCAGCTCGCCGGCGGGCAGCGCGGCGATGAGGTAGTAGCCCGCGAGGCAGAGCGCGGCGAGCAGGGCGAGCACGATGCCCAGCGCGTCGAGCCCGGCCCCCGACGGGTCGATCACGAGCACCAGCCCGGCGATGCTGAGCACCGCGCCCACGATGGTGAGCAGAGCCGGGGGGATGCGCGTGCGCGCCCACGCGAGCAGCACCAGCAGGATGGGCGCCGTGTACTCGATCAGCAGGGCGATGCCCACCGGCATGCGCGAGATGGCCGCGAAGTAGAACACCTGCGCACCGATCACCGCCACGAGGCCGTAGAGCAGCACGAGCTTCCAGCTTCCGGCGAGCAGACGCCAGCGGCCGCGCAGGGCGATGAGTGCCGCGGGGAGCAGCACGAGGCCGCCCGCGAAGGCGCGCACGGCCACCGCCGCGGCGGGGGACCAGCCCGCATCCAGCAGCGGCTTCACGAACGGGCCGCTGGTGCCGAAGGCGGCGGCGGCGGCCAGGGCGAGCAGCAGGCCCGAGGCGCGGTGCGGCGCGGCGGCCGTGATCCGGCCCGCGGTGGCGCCGAGGCCGGAGGGCAGGGCGGTCTTCACGGGAGCGGTCATGGCGGCGTCCTTCGTCTTGGCGCGAGCGAGCGATCGGGTAGCCGGTCGAGGCCGGTGGCGGGCAGCCCTGTCAGGAGCGTCAGGGCTTACGCTAGTGACAGTATCCGCTCGACCTGTCAGGAGTCAACATGCGCTTTGCCTATGACACCGAGGCGACCCTCGCCTTCGCCTGCACCCTGATCGACTCCTTGGGCGGCATCTCGAACGGCAATCCCGACGGGCTGCCCGACGTGGCCTCGCTCGAGCGCCTGCTCGACGAGCAGGGCTACTCCGGCCGCCGCGACCTCGACGCCGCCGAGCTGGCCGAGGTGCGCGCGCTCCGGCCCGAGTTCCGCCGGTTCTGGGAGGTCGACCGCGACGAGGCGGTGCGGCTGGTGAACGGCATCCTGCGCGACGCGAAGGCCCTGCCGCAGCTGGTGCGGCACGACGACTGGGACTGGCACCTGCACGCCACCGAGAACGACGCCCCGCTGGCCACGCGGATGCGGGTGGAGATGGCCATGGCGTTCATCGACGTCATCCGCTCCGACGAGTACGACCGGCTGCGGGTGTGCGAGGCCTCCGACTGCGACGCGGTGCTCGTCGACCTCTCGCGCAACCGCTCGAAGCGCTACTGCGACATCGGCAACTGCGGCAACCGGATGAACGTGATCGCCTATCGCGCACGGCAGGCCGCGGAGAACTGAGTCTCCACGGCCTGCGGGGTGATGCGGGGCGGTTCAGCCCTGGGCGGCGTCCTCGCCGCCGGACTCGGCGTCGCCGTCGACGTCCTCCTCCGGGTTGAAGTGCGAACCGTCGGGGTCGTGGCCCACCGCGATGCCGTCGTCGGTGTTCGGGATGGTGCCGTCTTTACCGAGGTCGGGTGCGTCGGTGGGGTAGCTGTCGTCGGTCATGCGGTGCTCCTTCGAATCGTCGTTCCAGCGTATGCCGGTCGCCTGGATGCGGGGAGTGGCCTGTCCGCCTGCCGAGTCAGGGCGCTACCGAGCCAGAGCACTGCGCAGTCAGAGCAGCCGGCGCAGCGTGCGCAGGTTGCGCGTGGTGGTGCTGGCCTTGAAGCGCGCTCGGGCGAGCAGCTTCGAGAACGGGGTGTCGGTGCTCGACCCCTTCGGGCACTCCCAGTAGACGACCGCGTCGCCGGGCCGGGCCCGCTCGACGCCGTCGGGGTCGAGGTCCGCGGCGGCATCCGTGATCTCGGCCAGCACGGCGTCATCGCTGCCGAACACGACATACGGATGCGCGTGCTCGACCTCCTCGAACGGATACGCCTGCACCACCCGCCGCATCGTCTCGTGGTCGACCAGCACGATCCAGGCCTCGTAGCCGAAGCGCTCGCCGAGACCCTTCTCGATCCGTGCTTTGAGCGTCGGTTCGTCGACGTCGTCGGCGGCCTCGAAGAGCACGTTGCCCGAGGCCAGCACCGTCTTCACCCCGTCGAACCCGAGTCGGCGGAACAGCTCGGCCAGCTCGGCGCTCTTCACGGTGATGCCGTTCACGTTCACGCCCCGCAGCAGGGCCACCCACCTCGTCATGCGCTCACGCTAGCGCCCCTCCGTCATTCTCGCCGAGTTGCGCCAAAGTGCCCCCTCCCTGGTCGGGAAGGGGCACTTTGGCGCAACTCGGCGAGACGGGGCCCGGGGGTTGTGGGCCCGGGGGGTCAGGCCGGGGGTGGGTCAGGCCGCGTGGTGGCGGCGGCGACGCACGATCAGCAGGGCGCCGACCGCGAGGAGCAGTGCGCCGAGCGTCAGCACCGGGGCCACGACGGCGCCGGTGGAGCCGAGGGCCGAGGCCCCCGAACCGCCCGAGCCGGCCGAGCCCGAGCCGCCGCCCACCACGGCCGGGGCCGGAGCGGAGGCGGAGGGCGACGGGGTGGGGCTCGGCGTGACCGCGGCGTCGGCGGCGACCGTGAAGCTCACCGTCTTGGCGGTTGCGCTCTGACGGCCGGTGACCGTGATGGAGTAGGTGCCCTCCGCCGTCGGTGCCGCGAACTCGTAGCGCGTGGCGCCGTTCACCAGGTCGTTGCTCGTCAGCTCCACCGCGTCGGAGGCGGGGTCGAGCTGACGGTCACCGGCGAAACCGGCGGCGTCGAGCGCGAGCGTGGCCCCGGGCTTCACCGTCGTGGCGCTGAGCGTGGCGGTGGCCGCGGCGCTCAGGCTGGCCGTGTCGCGCTCGAGCTGGAGCGCATCCGCCATCGTGGAGAAGTTGTCGGTCTGGTCGGTGAGGCCCACGACCTGCGCCGCACCCGGGCCGTAGGCGGCGATGCGCAGCTGCGAACCGGTGTGCTGCTGCGATCCGCCCTCGGCGGCCGTGCCGTACGCGACCTTCATCACTGTGCCGTCCTTCGTGGTGAGCGCAGTGCTCAGCGTGGTGGGCGGGGTGGAGTCGACGATCTGGCTGGTGTGGGCGTGGTCGGCGGTGACGATCACGAGGGTGTTGCCGTCTTTCTCGGCGAAGTCGAGCGCGGCGCGCACGGCCTCGTCGAGGTCGATGGTCTCACCGATCTGGCCGCAGGCGTCGGCCGAGTGGTCGCGCTTGTCGATCGACGCGCCCTCCACCTGCAGGAAGAAGCCCTGGTCGCCCGTGTCGAGCAGGTCGATGGCCTTGTTCGTCAGCGACGAGAGCGAGAGGCCGGTGTCGAGGCGGGCGGGGTTCGGCTGGCAGGTCACCGGTGCCGCGTCGGCGCCCTTCACCGTCGCGACCGAGGGCGCGTAGCGGGTGGGGAAGTTGCCGGGGGTGAACAGGCCGAGCAGCGGGTCGGTCTGGTCGGCGGCGAGCACGCCGTTCAGGCCGGCCGCGTCGCCCACGACCTGGTAGCCGCGGTCGGCGGCCTGGGAGAACAGCGTCTGGCCGTTCCACTGGCCGGCCTTCGCCGTCTGGGTGAAGCTGGCCGAGCCGCCGCCGAGGGTGACGTCGGGGCGGGTGTCGAGCAGCTGCTCGCTGATCGAGCCGAGTCCGCCGGCCGCGAGCGCGTCGTCGCCGCAGGTGGGGCTGTCAGGGCCGTAGCAGCTGCGGGCGTCGACGTGCGCCACCTGCACGGCGGGCGTCGCATCCTGGATCTCGGCGGTGGAGACGTCGCCGGTCTTCAGGCCGTTGGCCTTGGCGATCTCGATCAGGGTGTCCTGCGGGTTGCTGTCGATGTCGACCGAGATGGCGTTGTCGAAGGTCTTCGTGCCGGTGGCCCAGGCCGAGCCGGTGGCGGCCGAGTCGGGCACGTAGTCGGGCTTGCCCTTGTTCGCGCCGTCGCGGTAGAGGGAGTAGGTGGTGTACTGGCCGGTGAGCGGCAGTGCATCGATGCCGGGCAGTTCGCCGGCCGCACCGTACTGGTAGTTGCGGGCGATGGTGATCTCGGAGTCGCCCATGCCGTCGCCGATCAGCAGGATGACGTTCTTCGCCGGCCCGTCGACGATGGAGTCGCGGAGGTACTGCGTCTTGTCGCCGTCGTTGCGCTGGGCGCCGCCGTTCACCGAGAGGTCGGGGTCGGCGGCGAAGGCGGTGGCCGGGATGCTGATGCTCGCGGCGGCGAGCAGGGCCGCGGAGGCGACGAGCAGCGTTCGCTGCCGGCCGCGGCGCGGGCGTGAGGTGAAGACCAAGGGATTCCCCATCCATGGATGTTCCGGTGGCACTCGGACGAGTGTCGATGACCCAGCCCAGTCGGGGTGGGCGAACGCGCGGTGAACCGCGCGCATCCGGAACGTGAACCGGGCGTGGAGAGCTCGTGCCCCGAACGGGGGAGGACGCCGGCCCGTCACAAAAGCCCGCCCGGAGTGCATCCGAGCGGGCTTTCGTGACGGATCGGCGAGTGGGGCTGCCGATACCGGGTGTTACGAGCGGCGCGAAGCCGTCACGCGGCGGCGGGTGAGCACCAGCACGGCGCCGAGCCCGAGCAGGCCGAGCGCGGCCAGCGGCGCGAACGGCGAGGCCTCGAGGCCGGTGGCCGCCAGCGAACCGGAGCCGGGCGTTCCGGCGACCGGCTTGTCACCGGGGGCCGGGGTGTCGCCGGGCTTGGGCGCACCCGCGACCGACGACGTGTTCAGCAGGTGCAGGGCGCCGTCACGCAGCACCACGGCGGGGGTGTACCCCGCGGGCAGGCCGTCGACCTTCACCGAGGCGAGGTCGACGTCGGCGGCCGATCCGGCGAAGGTGGCGATGACCTGGTCGTCGGCGGGAACGACGCCCGGGGCGATCGTGACGGTGAGCCCACCGCGCAGGTCGGCGGTACCGGAGACCTGCAGGGCCGGGGCGGCCGACTCCACGGTGAGGCCGAGTGAGCCGCCCGCCGCCAGCGCGAGGTCGCCGCCCACCACGAGCGGCGCCGACGCGGTCTCGGCGAGGGTGCCGCCGGCCACGGTCACCGAGCCGGTGCCGAAGGCCGTGGTCGAGGTGGCCACGAGCGATCCGCCGTCGACGACGGTGCCGCCGGTGTAGGAGTTGGCTCCGGTGAGGCTCAGGATGCCCGTGCCCTCCTTCGTGAGCGAGCCCACGCCGTCGATGTCGTTGCGCCAGGCGTCGGCCGCGCTGAACCCGCCGGCGGCGGCATCCATGTCGACGGTCACGTCGGTGCTGAAGGCGCTGTAGCCGTCGGCCGCGGCGAACAGGTTCAGCCGGCCCCAGCCCTCGGAGTCATCGAGCAGGGCGTAGCCCGAGGGCAGCGCGGTGGTCTGCAGCACCCAGCGGCGCTGGTCGGCGTCGAGGTAGGGCTGACGGCTCTCGAGCAGGGCCTCGGCACCCTTGGGCACGACGGCCGGCAGGGTGGTGTCGCCCACCACGGGCAGGCCGTAGGTGAGGCGCTGCACGTAGAGGGCCTCGTCGGACGCGTGGGCGGCGGGGTCGACGGCGGTCGCGCCGGTGTCGTGGCCCACCGAGCTCGCGAACAGCGTCTCGGCGTTCTCACGCGCCGCCTGCTTGAGCGCGGCGTTCGCGGGGTCGTTCAGCGCGGCGGCGGAGACGGCGGTCGACTGCATGCGGCCGCCGATCACGTCGGCGGGGGAGTGCATGCCGGCCACGATGCGGCTGTTGCCGATCTCCGAGGCGTTCAGCAGCAGGTCCTGGTACTGCTCCGGGGCGGCGTAGGCGAGGGCATAGCTGGCCAGCCACCCCGCGTTCGTGTGACCGCTCGGGTAGCCGCCGTCGGAGAGGGCGTCGGCATCCGCCTTCTTCGCGGGCACGAGGGTGGGGAGTACGGAGACGTCGTCGCTCCACCGGAACGGGCGCGCGTAGTTGTAGTACGCCTTCGAGGGGTTGGTGGAGGCGGAGCTGTTGCGGAACTGGTTCACCAGGTCGACCATCGGGCCGTAGGTGGTGCCCGAGTCGGCCCAGGCGCCGTTTGAGTTGCCCGCGTCGTCGTACTTCACGGTGGTGGCGTCGGCCGGGATCTGGTCGGGGATGGTGGTTCCGGCGTTCGTGCCGGTGCGGAAGGCCTCGGCGTAGTCTCCGAGACCGTTGATGGCCGAGTAGTTCTGGTTGCGACGGTCGATCAGGTACGCCTGGGTGGCCTGCTCGGGCGTGCGGGTCTGGGTGATGCGCGCGGCCTCGGCGATGTTCGCGTCGAGCACCGTGGCGTTCTTCACCGTGCCCACGCTCTCGGGAATGAACTTCCCGTTCGCGTCGAAGGCGGGCGTAGCCGGAACCTCGGGGGTCCAGTAGTCGAGCATCGGCGAGAGCAGGCCGATGGCGGCGTTCGTCTCGGGGCTCGTGTTGGCCGTGGTGTTGGTGGTGTAGGAGTCGACGTAGAACCGGCCCCAGGCATCCGGATGCGGGGCGATGGCATCGTCGGTCGCCGCGTGGGCGGGTGCGGCGAGGCCGACGGCGAAGGTCGCTGCGATGGCGGTCGCGGTGACGACTCGGATTCGGCGGGCGCGGCGGGTTCGACGCGCGGCGGGGGATGGGTTCATCGGGTGGGCTCCACGGCTCTTCAGGCCCGTGCCGGCGCACGGGACCTGGTGATTCAACGCCACCCCGGTGACGTGGGGGAGACCGGCAGGTGAACAGCGCGCCCCTCGGTCGGGGGTCAGGTGCGTGCTGGGCTCAGGTCAGCGGAGCTGGGTGGTGATCGTGTGGGCCAGTTCGCGCAGGAAGGCGCCGTGGTCGAGACCGGGCGTCGGCGCGACGGTCGGCGGCAGGGTGCTCATGACGTCGAAGTGGCCCACGTTCGCGTGCTCGTGGATGTCGACGGGGGCCGGTGCTGCGCGGAGAATTTCGGCTGTGCGCGGTGGGGTCACCGTGTCCACAGCTCCGACGTGCACGTGCATCGGCGCCACGACGTCGTCGAGGGCTCCCGGGGCGGCGAACCATCCGACGGTGGGGGCGAGGAGGACGAGCCTGGTCACGCGCGGGTTCGCGCGCACCTCGATGGGCTTCCCGTCCATGCCCCACGGCTGGGCGCCGGCGAGGCAGAGGGCCGCCCAGGCGCCGACGGAGTGGCCGACGACGGTCACCTCGGAATCGGGGTCTTCGTGTTCGTCGAGGGCTCGGTGCAGGTCTTCCACCCGCGCCTGCAGCTGCTGGGTGGTGACCGTGCGCGGGTCGAAGCGCTCACTCCGGGGTGCGATGACGTGGAAGCCCGCGTCGCGGATCGCGTCGGTGATGGCGGAGTAACGGGCGGGGTCGCCTCCGGCTCCGGGGGCGAAGAGAACGGTGGGTCGGCTCACACGGAGAGCGTAGCGACTCGGGAGCGACCGGATGCGCGCTCTCAGGCGATGCAGGGTTCACGGCCCGGGCGCCTGTTCTCCGTCTGGGTCATAGGCCCTGAACCCCTCCACGACGCGCACCTGCGGCCCCAGTTCGACCTGCAGGTCACGCACCAAGCTCTCGCCCTCGGCAATCCATCGCCTGCCGATCTCTGCGTTCGGCCACCGAATGTCCCGGATCGGATCGAGCACCGTTTGCCACGTGCGATTCCAGTTCCGAAGGCGCAAGCGAAGCGGATCGGAGATCGGGATGAAATCGGGGATCAGATCTCGCGGACCCCATTCAGGCCACAGCCGCAGTACGTTCTGCTCATCTCCATCTCCATCGCCGTCGTCGTGAGTGCCCACGACTGCAAGCGTAGGAGGCCGGCATCCATTGCGAGCCCGTAAGAGGGATGTCGCGAACGACGTTCTACCGGAAATCTCGCCCCTCAGGACTACCGGTCAACTCGACCCCTCGCCGATAGGTAGAGGACACCTCAGGAGCCGCTTTGAACATCGCACTTACATCGTTCAAGGCAGGCGGGATCGGGTCGACGCTGCTTGAGCGTGAGGAGCGTGCGTGGACCGATCGGATGGATCGAATCGCCCTCGGCGAGAACTGGGCCGCAGAGGATGAGCGAATCGGTAACGACGCGTTGCCAACGCGGTTGGAGATGGCTTCGAATTCCGAAGCGCTCTAGCCTCTGTTCTCCCAGCTTCCGTAGCCCTGCGCCCCTGCGTGGTGCACCCGCTCGGCTACGGTCGTTCGGCAATGATTGTCGTCACGTCCTCCATGGCCTGAACCCATTGTGAGGTGCTCCGGTTACGCAACTCGATCAGGTCGACAGTGCGCGTGAGGTCATCGAGAAGGTTCCTTGTGAACACGGGCTCATGGTGAGCGAGCCGGTTGCGTAGGTGACGAAGGACATCGAGATCCTGGTAGATGCGGTTGCGCAGACTGGCCGACGACATGCTCGGTGCGTAGGGAAACGCCCACGCAATGTGTGGTTGCCAGAGACGCGTGTCGTTGCGTCCCGTGAAGAGCTTCTGCCAGAACACGAACTTCAGTTCGGCGATGACCTTGCCCGGCGTGTGATTCCATTGGCGGGTCTTCTGAAGATCGCGGCGTGGGTTGTAGAGGCCCGTGTTCGGCAAGCTGGCCTCAAACGTTGGGTTCCAGGGCCATTGGGCGCCGTACACACGCTCAAGTACATCCGCCGCAGCGTTACGGGTTGAGATCTCGGCGAAATGCGCGGGGAGCATGAACGCCGCGGACACCCGAGCGTTCCAGCCGTAAAGTTCCATTGCTTTGTATGAGTCACCACCGGTCGCTCCGATGTACGTTCCAGAGCGTGGCGCGCTGAGTGTCGCGCGGATCTCGGCATCGTTGGGTGGGGTGGCAGCGGGCATCTTCAGAATGTACAATAGCGGTACGAGTCGCGGGACTTGCGGGCTTCGGCCTCCCCCCGCGGACATACGAAATGTGAAAGCCCCGTTATCTCGACGGGGCTTTCTTCGTTGTGATCTAAAGCGCCGGAAGCGTGTTGGTCAGCGATATCGAACGCGGTGATGATGTGTTCGATCAGTGTGGGCAAGAACCAGCCGGTCTCAGCGTCAACGACGGAGCTCAGTAGTTTCGTCAATCGACGATGGTGAGAACTCCCGATGGCGCTGTGAGCGCATCGATCGTGCGCTGCGCGGCCACCTCGATGTGCACGCGCGGTTCTGCGGGTTGGTCCTGCTCGTAATACGTGCCGGGGCCGTAGAACTGGCCATAGCGGAGCACCGTACCCTGCGCAGCGAGTACGGCTTCCTCGAGAAACTCGACCGCCTCGGCACCCTGCCCGGGCGGCATCGTCCAGGCGACGCTCTGAGCGATGACCCGAACGCCCCCGGCCTGGCGGCTCGCGAGGAGGAGATTGCGGGTGCCCTTCCGGCGCATGCGGGCATTGAAGACAGCGTGCGTCTTCAGATCGCGGGAGTCATCCGGGAGATCGGTGAGCTGGTGCAGAACGAGATCCGGCCTGAACGCCGTGACAGCTGCACCCAACGCTTCTGCGTCGTACACATCGCAGACCACGGGCTCGGCGCCGAGACCTCTCAGCAGAGGCGCCCGTTCGATCGATCGGGTCATGCCGCCCACCGTGTGACCGAGATCGGCGAGCAATGGGATGAGTCGCTGACCGATGACCCCGGAGGCGCCAGCTAGGAAGATCCGCACCATTCGAGGGTAGTGGGCAGACATAGCGGCCCTCGAGTGCGCCAGTGTGCCGACCGGCCGAGGCGCGGTGGCGTGCGACATCGCGGTGGTCGCCGTCGTCGCTCGCTCGCTCGCCGAGCATCGCGGCCGAGTCCTACGCCCGCAGCAGCACCCGCACCTGCTCCCGGATGTCGTCGCAGACCTCCTGGTCGCTTGAGCGCAGGTGCACCGGCGACGCCAGGCTCACGAACATGACCGCCGAGATCGTGCGCGCGAGCAGCACCGCGTCGCCGGCCGTGAGCCGCCCGTCGCGCTGCAGGATGTCGACGTAGGCGTCATCCACCTGCTGGATCAGCTCGAGCCCCACGCGGTGGTGCGGCTCGTCGGGGTCGCCGAAGACGAGCTCGCGCAGGTAGGTGCGGCCGTTCTCGATCTGCCGCCGGTTGCACTCGACCACCGGGCCCACGAGCGCCATGATCGCGTCGAGCTGGGATGTCGCCGCGGATGCCGCGCGCAGGCCGGACTCGATCGCCTCGGCGTAGTGCGTGTTCTGCACCAGCAGCAGCAGCTCGGCCTTGCTGCGGGCGTAGAGGAAGAGGGTGCCGGTGCCGATGTCGGCTGCGTCGGCGATCTGCTGCGTGGTCACCTCGTCGACGCCGTGCCGGCTGAACAGCTCGTCGGCCGCCGCGGTGATGCGGTCGAGCTTCTGCTGCTTGTTCCGCTCGCGCCGGCCGGGAGAAGCGCCGGGGGAGGAGGTGTCGGGGGTTGCCATCAGGCCCTCAGTGTAGCGCTCGTCGATCCACAGTCATTTGCGATCATACTCAGAACTGAGTACGCTCATAAAAAACGAGGAGACGAGAAACGATGAAGGCCTTCCGAATCGATCGGTACCGGGGCGAGCTCAGCGAGGCGGATGCGCCGGAGCCGGTGCTCGGCGAGAACGACGTGCTGGTGCGGGTGCACGCCGCCGGCGTCAACCACCTCGACCTGAAGCTCGCCCGCGGCGAGTTCAAGGCGATGCTGAAGTACGACCTGCCGCTCACCCTCGGGCACGACGTGGCGGGGGTGGTCGAGGCGGTCGGCCCGGCCGTCACGCGCTTCTCGGTGGGAGACGAGGTCTTCGCCCGCCCCGCCGACTTCCGCATCGGCACCTTCGCCGAGCGCATCGCGATCGCCGAGGGCGACGTCGCTCTGAAGCCGTCTTCGCTGAGCATGGTCGAGGCGGCGTCGCTGCCGCTCGTGGCCCTCACGGCCTGGCAGGCGCTCGTGGAGCGCGGCGGTGCCGGGCCGGGCAGCCGGGTACTCATCCACGGCGGGGCTGGCGGGTTCGGCTCGGTCGCCGTGCAGCTCGCGAAGCATCTCGGTGCCCACGTGGCCACCACCGCGAGCGGCTCGAACGTCGAGTGGTTGCGCGAGCTCGGCGCCGACGAGGTGATCGACTACCGCTCGCAGCGGTTCGAGACCGTGCTCTCGGGGTACGACCTGGTGATCGACGGCGTGGGCGGCGAGAACCTCGAGAAGTCGCTCCGCATCCTGCGCCCGGGCGGGCTCGCCATCGGTATCGCCGGGCCGCCCGACCCGGCGTTCGCCCGCTCGATCGGTCTGAACCCGGCCCTCCGACTGGTCATCGGCGGCCTCAGCGCGAAGGTGCGCCGGCAGGCCCGCCGCCTCGGCATCGACTACTCCTTCCTCTGGATGCGCGCGGATGGCGGCCGGCTCGCAGAGATCGCGACTCTCGTCGACGCCGGGGCCGTGCATCCGGTGGTCGGCCGGGTGTTCCCGTTCGCCGAGACGCCCGCGGCACTGGCCGCGCTCGAACGAGGCGGCCTGCGCGGCAAGGTCGTGGTCTCCGTCACCGGATGACGCGAGCCGCCCCTCACGGCCGAGAACCCGACACCCACCCACCCCCTCAATGCCTCCAACCCTCATCCGAACCAGGAGAAGTCATGCCCTCACTCACCGGAGCCGTCGTGCTCGTCACCGGAGCCAACGGCGGAATCGGCTCGGCGTTCGTTGCCGAAGCCCTCGCCCGCGGCGCCGCCAAGGTCTACGCCACGGCCCGCACCCCGCGCAGCTGGGACGACGAGCGCATCGTGCCGCTCGCCCTCGACATCACCGACCCCGCCTCGGTGGCCGCCGCGGTCGAGGCCGCCCCCGACGTCACCGTGCTGGTGAACAACGCCGGCGTGCTGCCTCCGACGGCGAGCTTCCTCGAGCTCTCGGCCGACGACCTGAGGGCCACCATGGAGACCAACTTCGTGGCGCCCGTGCTGCTCGCGACCGCGTTCGCACCCGTGCTGACCGCGCATCCGGAGTCGGTGCTCATCGACATGCACTCGGTGGCGAGCTGGTACGCGTTCGGCGGCGTCTACAGCGCCTCGAAGGCGGCCCTCTGGTCGGCCACGAACTCGCTGCGCCTCGAGCTCGCCCCGAAGGGCACCCACGTCGTGGGCGTGCATGTCGGCTACGTCGACACGGCCATGGCCGCGCACGCCGAGGGGCCGAAGCTGCTCCCGGCCGACCTCGTCGGCCAGGTGTTCGACGCCGTCGAGGCCGGTGGCTACGAGGTCGTCGCCGACGAGTTCACCGCCTCGATCAAGGCGGGCCTGAGCGCGCCCGTCGACGCCCTCTACCCCGAGCTGAAGGCCTGACCGTCATGAGCACCGAACCCGTCATCGCGTCGTACGCGAAAGCGCCCAACCGCACCCTCACCGCCGGCGGCACCACCTTCGCCTATCGCGAGCTCGGCCCGAAGGGCGGGGTGCCCGTGGTGTTCTTCGTGCACCTCGCCGCGACCCTCGACAACTGGGACCCGCGCATCGTCGACCCGATCGCGGAGAACCGCCATGTCATCGCCTTCGACAATGTGGGCGTCGGCGGGTCGTCGGGAACCGTTCCGCCCACCATCGAGGAGGCCGCCGAGGCCGCCTACCGCTTCATCGCGGCGCTCGGTTTCGACACCATCGACGTGTTCTCGTTCTCGATGGGCGGGATGATCGCCCAGGACCTCATCGTGGCCCACCCGGGTCTCGTGCGCCGGCTGGTGCTCACCGGTACCGGGCCGCGCGGCGGCAAGGACATGGACAGGGTGCTGCGCACCACCTACTACGACGTGCTGCGCGCGACCCTCACCCGCTCCGACCCGAAGGAGTTCCTCTTCTTCAACCGCGACACCGTCGGCAAGCGCGCCGGCAAGGCGTTCATCGAACGTTTGAAGGAGCGGTCGACCGACCGTGACGCCCCCATCGGGCTGAAGGCGTTCCACACGCAGTTGCGCGCCATCCAGCGCTTCGGCCGCTCGGCCCCGTCGGATCTCTCGGCGTTCACGATGCCCACGCTGATCGCGAACGGCGACAACGACCGCATGGTGCCCTCGGTGCTCTCGACCGACCTGCACGAACGGATCGGGGGGTCGGAGCTGATCATCTATCCCGATTCCGGGCACGGCGGCGTCTTCCAGTACCACGCCGACTTCGCGCCGAGAGCGGTCGAGTTCCTCGGGCGCTGACCGAGCTGGATCGGGCGCCGGCCCCGTCTTTCGGCGCCCGAATCCCTGCTTGACATCGGCCCGCACGCTTCGTATTGTGATCCATTGAAGCGCTTCAATAGGGAAGGCTCGCATTCAAGGAGGAATTGTGACCACAGCACCCACCACCCGTCTTCGACGAACAATCGTGCCGCTCGTAGCGCTAGCGGGCGCCGGCGCCCTGGTTCTGACCGGGTGCTCGTCAGGCGGTTCTGCGGGCTCCACCGCGGGCGCGTCTGAGTTCACCTACCTGTCCCTGACCGAGAACACCGCCGTAGCCGACACCCTCACCGCTCTCAGCACCGGGGCGTGCAAGGCCGAGAACGACGCGATGCCGCTGAAGGTGACGAACCAGCCGCAGGCGAGCATCGACCAGCAGCTCCAGCTGCTCGCCGGGCAGGACGCGCTCCCCACCATCTTCGCCGCCGGCAACACGCCTCAGCTGGCCAAGGACCTCAACGACGCCGGTCAGCTGCTCGACATCTCGGCCACCTTCGACGAGCTCGGTGTCTCCGACGACGTGCTGCCCGCCGCCTCGTCGACGATCTCGAGCCTGTACGGCGCCGACATCGCGCTGCCGACCGAATTCAACGTCGAGGGCATCTGGTACAACAAGCAGATCCTCGAGCAGAACAACATCACCCCGCCGACGACGTGGGACGAGCTGACCGATGACGCAGCGACGCTCAAGGCCGCCGGAGTGCAGCCGTTCTCCGCCTCGGGCGAGCAGGGCTGGCCCCTCACCCGCCTGGTCGGAAACTACCTGTTCCGCACCATCGGTGCGGATGCCCTCCAGAAAGTCGCCGACGGTGACGCCAAGCTCACCGACCCGGAGTACGTCGAGGCCGCCGCGGCTGTCGCGAAGCTGGGTGCCGACGGTTACTTCGGTGACGGTGTCGGATCGATCGACTACGACACCTCGCTCAACACCTTCACCACCGGCAAGGCCGCCTTCCTGTACATGGGCAGCTGGGCCCTCAGCGCTTTCAACGCCGACACGAACGAGATCGGGGCTGACAACATCGGCTTCGTCCCGTTCCCCGACGTCGCAGGTGGAGCCGGATCGAGCGACCAGCTCGCGGCCAACGTGGGTGTGCCGATCGCGGTGTCGAAGAAGGCCTACAACGACCAGGTCGGCGCCTGGCTCAGCTGCATCGCCAAGAACTACGGTGCCGTGTCGCTCGGCGACCAGGGCGTGCTCAGCGGGTTCACGGTGAACGACGACTCCGTCACGGTGCCGCCGCTTACGGCCGATCTGCAGACCACCATCGACTCCAGTAGCGACAGCGTGCTGTGGTTCGAGGCGCTCTTCGACGCCCAGGCGACCACGACGAGCCAGACCAACGCCGCCCAGCTCGTGACCGGGGCGATCACCCCCGAGAAGTTCATGGAGCTGGTCCAGGCCGACCTCGGCAAGTAGCCGACCGAGTCGCTTCAGGCGGCGGGCCCCATCCGCCCCGCCGCCCCTCTCTCGTCACGAACCCGAAAGTCCCACCATGAACAACGTCTTCGGCAACAAGCGTGCCGTGCTCGTCTTCGTCGGGCCGGCTCTGCTGATCTATACGGTGATCATGCTCGTGCCCGTGCTCTGGTCGCTCGGCTACACGCTCTTCACGGGCAGCGTGATCACGGGCTTCGAGTTCACCGGCCTCGACAACTTCACCAAGCTCTTCACCGACCCCAAAGTCGGCGAGGCACTGCTGTTCACGCTGAAGTACGCCGTCATTCTGACCGTCGGTCAGGTGCTCGTCGGGTACGGACTCTCCCTTCTCTATGTGTTCTGGCTCCGCAAGGCCTCGAGCCTGGTGCGCACGCTCGTCTTCTTCCCGATCGTGCTCCCCACCGTGGCCGTTTCACTGCTGTTCCAGAAGATGTTCGAGGTCGCGCCGCAGAACGGCATCGTGAACGCCTTCATCAACCTGCTCGGTTTTCCCTCGGTGGACTGGTTCGGTTCGGCCGACACCGCGTTCTTGGTGCTTGTGATCATGGATGTCTGGCGCTCGATGGGGTTCTACGCGGTGCTGCTCTACGCAGGCATCCTCGACATCCCCGAGGAGGTGATGGAGTCAGCCCGGCTCGACGGAGCGGGAGGCTGGACGCTGGTGCGCCGCATCGTCATCCCGATGTCGCTCCCGGTGCTGCTCTCGTCGATCATCTTCAGCATCAACGGAACACTCAAGGTCTTCGATTCGGTGCTGGCTCTGACCAATGGCGGGCCGGGATCCTCGACGACCCCGCTGACCCTGTTGATGTTCCGCACCTCGTTCAACTACGGCGACTACGGCTACGGGAGCACGATCGCGCTGCTGCTCACCATGATCTGCCTGCTCGTCACGGTCTTCATCTTCCGCTCGTCACGACGTGACCTGACCAAGGGCTGAGCTCCATGACCACCACCGCATCCAGCCCCATCACTCCGACCAGAACCCGCCGTGTCCGCCGCCCGCGCCGTCGGATGACGCCCCGCCGCGCCGGCTCCGTCGCCCTGAAGACCCTCGTCATCGGCCTCCTGCTCGCCATCACGGTGCTGCCCCTGATCTGGTTGCTGCTGGGCTCACTGAAGACCCAGAGCGAGTGGCTGAACAACCCCTCCTGGGCTTTGCCCGAGAACATGTTCAACTTCGAGAACTACTCGATCGCCTGGGTCGACGGTGGGATCGGCCGCTACATCCTGAACAGCGCCCTGGCCACCTTTCCCTCGCTCGCCCTGATCGTGGTGCTCGGGGTCGCGGCCGGCTTCGCGCTCGAGGTGTTGGTGTGGAAGGGCCGCGGAGGAGTGCTGCTCCTGTTCCTGGCCGGGATCATGGTGCCCGGCCAGATGATCCTGCTGCCGCTGTTCTCGGCCTACTTCCAGACCCATCTCACGGGAACGATCTGGCCGCTCATCCTGACCTACACCGCCACCGGTCTGCCCTTGACGGTTTTCATGATGGCCACCTATTTCAGGGCCGTGCCGCGCGAGATCTTCGAGGCCGCGGCGATCGACGGGGCGAGCATCTACCGCTCGTTCTTCTCCATCGCCTTCCCGATGGTGCGGAACGCCGTCTTCACGGTCGCGCTCGTGCAGTTCTTCTTCATCTGGAACGACCTGCTGATCGCGCTCACCTTCACCAGCGTGGGCGATTTCCAGACGATCCAGGTGGGGCTGCTCAACTTCACCGGGCAGTTCGGCCAGGTGCAGTACGGCCCCACGTTCGCCGCCATCTGCATCAACGTCGTCGGCATCCTCGTGCTCTACCTCTTCCTCAACCAGCGGGTCATGCGCGGACTGACCGCGGGGTCGGTGAAGGGCTGACGTGATCACCGAACTCACCGCCGAACACCTCGGCACCGCCCTCGGGCTGGGAACCGCCACGCCCCGCCTCTCCTGGAAGACCGCCGCAGGGCCTGGTTGGAGCCAGGCCCGCTACGAGATCGGGATCGAGCGGGCGACCGGCGAGACCCGGCACCTCGTCGACTCGGCCGAGCAGGTGCTCGTGCCCTGGCCGGCCGAGCCCCTGCGCTCGCGCGAGATCGCGACCGTTCGGGTGCGTGTCTCGGCGTCCGACGGCGAATCCTCGCCGTGGTCGGCTCCGCTCACGATCGAAGCGGGTCTGCTCGACCCGCTCGACTGGACGGTCGCCGGCATCCAGCCGCCCTGGCTCGAAGACCACTCCGACGACGACCGCCGACCGCCGCTGTTCCGGCAGGGCTTCGCCCTGAAAGCGGCGCCGCGCAAGGCCCGCCTCTACGTGACCGCGCACGGACTCACCCAGCTCGAGATCAACGGCAGGCAGGTCGGGGACGACGCGCTCACCCCCGGGTGGACCGTCTACCACGACCGGCTCCGCACCCTGACCTATGACGTGACCGAGCACCTCACCGCGGGAGAGAACGCGATCGGCGCCTGGATGGCCGACGGCTGGTGGCGGGGCCGCTACGGCTTCGACGGCGGCACGCTCAACATCTACGGCACCGACATCGCTCTTCTCGCTCAGCTCGAGATCGAGCAGGCCGACGGCTCGGTGACGGTGATCGGCACCGACACGAGTTGGCGCGCCCACCCCTCGCCCATCCTCAGGTCGAGCCTCTACACGGGGGAGACCTTCGACGTCTCCGAGGTGGCGGCGGGATGGTCGGAGCCCGGCTTCGATGACGCCGACTGGCAGGCCGCGAAGATCGCGGAATTCGCTCCTGGAACGTTCGTGGCCCCGGAGGGCCCGCCGGTGCGGTGCGTCGAGGAGCTCGCGCCGGTGGAGCTGCGCCGCACCGCGAGCGGCTCGGTGTTCGTCGACTTCGGGCAGAACTTCTCGGGCCGCCTGCGGGTGCGCGCCGCCTCGGGGGTGGGGGAGACCCTGACCATCCGGCATGCCGAGGTGCTGCAAGATGGCGAGCTCTACACGCGCACCCTCCGCGATGCCATCTCGGTCGATCGCTACCTCGGCTCGGACGGCTCGATCGACTGGGAGCCGCGGTTCACCATGCACGGGTTCCGATACGCAGAGATCGAGGGTCACACCGGCCCGCTGGATGAGCTGGACGTGGTGGGCCGGGTCTACCACTCCGACATGCGGCGTACCGGCTGGCTGACCACCTCGCATCAGGGCCTGAACCGGCTGCACGAGAACATCCGCTGGAGCATGAAGAGCAACTTCGTCGACATCCCGATGGACTGCCCGCAGCGCGACGAGCGGCTCGGCTGGACCGGCGACATCCAGGTATTCGCCCCCACGGCGAGCTTTCTCTACGACTGCTCGGGGTTGCTCAGCAGCTGGCTGCGCGACCTCGCGGTGGAGCAGACCCGGTTCGGTACCGTTCCCTGGTACGTGCCCGTCATCCCGGGTGCTCCGATGTGGACCCCGATCCAGCCGGCCGCGGTCTGGGGAGACGCCGCCGTGCTCACGCCCTGGGTGCTCTGGCAGCGCTTCGCCGACCGCGATCTGCTCGCCAGGCAGTACCCGAGCGCGAAGGCCTGGGTCGAGCAGGTCACCCGGCTGGCCGGGCCCTCGAGGCTCTGGAACACCGGTCTGCAGCTCGGCGACTGGCTCGACCCCAACGCGCCGCCGGACGACCCGGCGGCGACCGTGACCGATCCGCATCTGGTGGCGACGGCCTACTTCGCCTGGTCGGCCTCGAAGCTCGCAGAGACCGCCGCGTCCCTCGGCCTGACGGATGACGCCGAGCGGTACCGGCGGCTGAATGAGGAGATCGTCGAGGCGTTCACCGCCGAGTGGGGCGGCGCGGGTCGGCCGTTGAAGCAGCAGACCCAGACCGCCCTCGCCCTCGCCCTCTGTTTCGAGCTGCTGCGCGACCCGGCCGACCGGCAACGGGCCGGGGATGCGCTGGCCGACCTCGTGCGCGACGGCGGACATCGAGTGGGGGCGGGCTTCGCCGGCGTGAACCTCATCAGCGACGCCCTCACCGTCACCGGCCACCTCGAGACGGCGTTCGCCCTGCTGCTCGAGCATCGCAGCCCCTCGTGGTTGTCGATGGTCGACAAGGGCGCCACCACGATCTGGGAGCGCTGGGACAGCCTGCTCGACGACCTCACGGTGAACCCGGGCAGCATGACGTCGTTCAACCACTACGCGCTGGGCGCGGTCGCCGACTGGATGCACCGCGTGATCGGGGGCATCGCGCCCCTCGAACCCGGCTACCGGCGGGTTCTCGTGGCGCCCAGACCCGGTCCGTTGACGAGCGCCTCCACCCGGTTCGAGTCGGCCTACGGGCCGATCGCGACCGACTGGACGGTCGACGGCGGCCGCTTCGCGCTGCGGGTGCAGATTCCGACCGGGGTCACGGCATCGGTGGAGCTCATCGATGGGTCGGTGGCCGAGGTCGGACCGGGCGTGCACGACTTCGATTGCGCGGCGAGCGGGGAGCAGGTGCCGGTTCTGTTGCAGTCCTAGTGACGCACGGAGCTCCCGCGCGCGATGAGCGTGGGCTCGAGCACCACGTGTTCGTGCTGGTGGGTTCCGTCGTCGGTGACCTCGTTCCAGAGCAGGCGGGCTCCGATCTCGCCGAGCTCCCGCCCGGGCTGCGCGATCGTCGAGATCGGGATGGAGCTCTCCCGCACGGCCGTGTTGTTGTCGTATCCGATGACCGCGATGTCGTCGGGGATGCTCACCGCCGTCGACAGCGTCTGGACGAGTCCGAGGGCGAGCAGGTCGGACGCGGCGAAGATACCGTCCGGCCGTTCGTCGGCGGGACGGTCGAGGATGACCGAGCCGGCCGCCCGCCCTTCGGGCGCGTTCACCGCTCCCGCGATGATCTCCTCCAGGGTGACGGCGCCGTTCGTCTCAGCGACCGCGCGCTCCGCGCCGAGCCGACGCTCGAGCAGAGGCTCGAGGCGGTCGGGGCCGCCCACGAAGGCGAGCCGCCGCCGCCCCCCGTCGATGAGGTGCCGGGCGGCCAGATAGCCGCCCTGTTCGTTGTCGACGGTGATCGAGCATCCCTCGGTCACCGGGATCGCGACGTTCAGCAGCAGCACCGGCCGGCCCCGGCGGCGCAGGCGGTGCACGCTCTCGGGGGCGGCCTCGAACGGAGCGAGCAGGATTCCGGCGAAGCGGGCCTGGTCGAAGAGGTCGAGATAGGTCTCCTGCTTGGCGAAGTCGTTGTCGCTGTTGGCGAGGAGCAGGGTCATCCCCGTGTCGGCCGCACCCGCCTCGGCGCCCCGGGCGATGTCGACGAAGAACGAGTTGCCGATGTCGGTCACCACCAGCCCGAGGGTGGTGCTTCGGCCCATCGCGAGAGAGCGGGCCTGGATGTTCGGCACGAACCCGAGCTCGTCGATCGCGGCGTGCACCCGCTTGCGTGTGGCCGAGGCGACCTTGTCGGGGTGGTTCAGCACGTTCGATACGGTGCCGAGCGCCACGCCGGCGCGCGCGGCGACGTCGGTCATGCTCGGGGTGCTCTTGCTGGTCGGCATCGTTCTCCCGCGGCTGTGCTGATCGGTCACGCCAGCTTAGAGAATGGCGGAGGACTACCGGTTGGCACACGCGGCCCCCCACGGGAGCCGCCCTGTGCCGGGGCCCACGGAGGCGGGCCCCGGCACAGGGAGCGGGGTCAACTGCAGGGCTGCAGGTCGGCGATCGCGGGGGAGAGCGTGTTCTCACCTCCCAGGAGCGTCACGGTCTTCGCGCCGAGGGCCTGGATCTGCGCCAGAGTCTCGCCCGGAATGCAGGTGCCGGGCACGGTGAACAGCGGGGCGTCCCGCTTCGCGGCCAGCGCCGCTCCGGCCAGTGCATCCGGGAACTTCTCCCCGGTCGCGAGCACGACCCGGTCGGCGGTGGTGAAGAAGTCCGCGTTGATCGTGCGCGAGGCCGCATAGCGATCGGCGCCGCCCAGCCGGGTGACCGTGGAGATCGACGCCGCATCCGCCTCGATGCCGGTGGAGACCGAGTCCGGGCCGCCGGTGATCACCGTCGTGGCGACGCCGGCTGAACCGAGCAGGTTCTTCGTCGCCGCATCCAATGTCGGCTGGGTGCCGTCCACCAGGATGACCGGACCGTCACCGTCGATCGCCGCGCCCGCGGAGAGCGCGTCGGGGAAGGATGCCCCGGTGGTGAGGACTGCCGTGTCTGCGCCTTCGGGGAAGGCGTAGTCGGCCACGTTGCGGGAGGTCTCGTAGCGATCCGCTCCGCCGATGCGGGTGGTGTCGGCGATCTCGTCGAGCGACTTCTCGACAGACGCACTCACCGAGTCGGGGCCACCCACGACGACGATCTTCTCCGGTGCGAGCCGGTGGAGTTCGCCCACGACGCTCTGCGGGAGGGCAGTGCCGGTGGTGAGGAGGATGGGGGCGTCCTCCCGCGTCGCGGCCGGAGCGGCCGACAGGGCGTCGGCGAACACCTCACCCGACACCACGTAGACGGTTCCCGCACCGTCGGGGTAGCCGGCTTCGGCGATGTTCACTGCGGCCTCGTACCGGTCGACACCTCCGATGCGGTCGACCGAGGGAGGCGCGGGCGGGCCGGCGTAGGCGAAGACCTCGGCGACCGACCAGTAGCTGGTCGGGGCCACCGTGGTGAGCGCGATCCGCAGGTAGCGGATGTCGGTGGTGGGGAAGGTGATGTTCGTGAACCGCTTCGTCCCCCGTCCCTGGGCGATCGGGTCGCTCCACGTCTCACCGTCGACGGAACCGCTGACGGTGTACCCACGCGGCCAGTCGTTCGCGCTCGCGCCGTTCTCGATGTCGCCGCTGTCGAGGGTGATCTGCGCGATCGGCTGCACGGCGCCGGTGTCGATCGTGATGCTCTGGCCGGCCTGCTGGGCGCTGAAGTTGCGCCAGGCGGTGCTCTCGTCATTGTCGAGCATCTGCGACGAACCCCAGTCCTGGGTGCTCGCCGATGCCGTCCAGGCCGAGCGGTCGAGCGGTTCGCGCTCGGGGGTCCAGGTGTAGGTGCCGACGGTGGCGGCCGGCAGGGTGTCGACGACCTGGCCATCGGGCGTGACGAGGCGGAACTGCTGGCTGTAGTCGCTCTGGTTGTCGACCACTGCGACGAGGGTTCCGTCGGGGTTGCGGAACACCACGTTCGTGACGCTGTCGGTCGACCCGTAGTCGCTCGAGACCCGCACGGCCCCGCGCTCGAGGAAGCGAGAGAACTGGCCGTAGAGGTAGTAGTCGCGATCCAGGTACCACGAGTTCAGGTCGCCGTTCGGTGCCCCGATCTGTTGGGGGAAGGAGTCTCCGTCGAGCGGCCCCTCGTTCGGCAGGCCGTCCTCGTCGAGGAACGTCAGCCAGTACGTCCAGCTCGAGACGTCGTTGCGGAAGAGCTGGATCATGCGGTCGACGCCCTTCACGTCGTAGTACGAGCGCTCGGTGAGCCGCACGGTGACGTCGGGATACTGGTCCACCAGGCGGGCTGCCTGGGTGACGTCTCCGTCGTCGTAGTCGTGCACCGCGACGCCGTCGACCATCGGTCCGACCACGGGGTCGGCCAGGATGTTGGCGAACTGGGCGGTGGTCCACCAGTTGTCGTCCTGGATCCAGATCTCCGTGTCGAGGCCGTGGGCGTCGAGCTCGGCGCGGAGGAAGGGGATGAAGTCGCGCTCCTGCTCCCACGACCAGCTCGACGAGGGGTAGTCGGGAACGACCTGGGGCTCGTTCGCGACGGTGAGCGCCTTGATCGGGATGCCCTGCTCGGCGTAGGCGGCGATGGCGAGGCGGTAGTACTGCGCCAGCACCGGGTAGTACTCGGGGAGCACTGCGCCGCCGTTGTTCAGACTCTGGTTGTCCTTCATCCAGGCCGGCGGCGACCAGGCGGAGGCGAAGAACTCGACATCGGGGTTGATCTCGAGTGCCTGCTTCGCGACCGAGATGATCTGCGAGTCGATGTCCTTCTGAATGGAGAAGTTCGACAGCGTCGGGTCGGTCTCGCCGGCCGGCATGTCGTCGTAGGTGTAGAAGGCCTCGGAGCAGAAGTCGGGGCATCCGAACGCCAGGCGCATCAGGTCGTAGCCGTTGCCGGTCTCGGTGTCGAAGAGCGCGTTCATCACGGCGTCCCGGTTCTCGGGCGAGAGCTGAGCGATGTTGTAGACGCTCGATGACTCGAGCGACCCTCCGAGGCCGTCGAGGGTCTGGCCGGTCTCCGAGGTGTTGACGCCGATCGTCGTGATCCCGCGGCTGTCGATCGGCTGGAAGGCGAGCGGGTCGCCCGCGTCGAGGGTGAGGGTCTCGTCGGACGAGCTGTAGGTCGTGGACACGACCGGGCCGCTCGGTGCGGGTTCGGCAGCCGCTGAGCCGGCCCCTATCGACCCTGCGACCAGGGCGAGCGCCGCTGTCGTGGCCGTGAACGCGGCTGCTGTGAGATGTTTCCTGCGTGACACTGATTCTCCTTTGAATGAGCGAGTCGGCGGTGCCGTGCAGCGCCGTGCGTCCGACGAGGGGCGCGAGCTTCGACCATATTGAAGCGCTTCATTAATCACAAGACCCTTGTTCTATCCGCCTGCGGCGACATCGTGAGACATCGCGGCTGACGTCCGTCAGTGGTGCACATCGTGGGAGGGCGCTCGCAGAACACGCTGCTCTGCCAGCTGACCGCCGACCGGAGCGGGCTGCCCGTGCTCGCAGGGCCCGTCGAGGCGACCGCGCTCGTCGCCCGCACATATCCGCCGGCGCGGTTCATGCCGAGCTGAGCGGGGCGGGGCGTCGGGCCACCGGCCACGAGGTGGTTCTTGTGGCCCCGGCGGTGGGTGCGGCAGCCTGAGGGGATGACCGTAGAACGACCACCGGCGCCGGCCCTCGAATCGATGCGCGGCGCCGAGGTGCTCCGGCTCACGGCGTTCGCCGACGGGCCGGGCGGGGGCAATCCCGCGGGTGTCGTGCTCGACGCCTCCCGGCTCGACGACGACGACCTGCAGGCGATCGCCGCCGAGGTCGGCTTCGCCGAGACGGCCTTCGTGGTCGACCCCGGCCCCGACACCGATGGTCGAACGGTGCACGTGCGGTACTTCTCCCCGGGAGCCGAGGTGCCCTTCTGCGGCCACGCGACGGTCGCCACCGCGGTCGCGCTCGCCGAGCGCCGCGGGGTGGGGGCCTTCACGATCGTCACCCCGGTGGGCCCGATCGTGATCACCACCGCCGACAACGGGCGCGGGGTCTCGGCCTCGTTCACGAGCGTCGAGCCCGACATCCGTGAGCTCGACCCCGTCGTCGCCGACCAGCTGCTGTCACTCCTGGGTATCGAGCGCGCCGACCTCGACGGCCGGTGGCCGTTGCGCGAGGCCTTCGCCGGCAACTGGCATCCCGTCGTCGCGATCCGCGATCAGCGCCTGTTCGACGAGTTCCGCTTCGACCCGGATGACGTGCGGACGCTGATGGACCGGCAGGGCTGGGCCGGAACGGTGACTGTGGTCTGCCGGCAGCAGACGGCGCCAGCGGAGCCGCTGACCGTCGAGGCGCGGAACCTCTTCCCGGTCGGAACGATCACCGAAGACCCGGCGACGGGGTCGGCCGCGGCATCCCTCGGCGGCTACCTCCGCGCGCTCGGGGTCGTCGAGCCCCCCGCGCGGGTCGTCATCCACCAGGGCCGTCACGTCGGCCGCCCCAGCCTGCTGCTCGTCGACGTGCCGCCCACCGGGGGCATCACCGTCACCGGCACGGCCACCGCCTACGCCCCGGAGCCCTGACGCGCCGCCTCGCCGCCTCGACCGGAGCGCCGCCGCCGGCTCAGCGCCGGAACGCCTTCCGCGCCAGCCAGTTGCCCAAGAACTGCACCGCCTGCACGAACACGATGATCACGATCACCGCCGCCCACGTCACCACCGGCTCGAACTGCCGGTAGCCGTACTGGATGGCGAAGGTGCCGAGCCCGCCGCCGCCCACGAGGCCGGCCACCGCCGACATGTCGGTGAGGGCCACCAGGATGAAGGTGTAGCCGAGGATGAGCGGCCCCAGCGCCTCCGGCAGCACGATCGTGCCGATGATGCGCAGCCGGCTCGCGCCCACCGAGCGCGCGGCCTCGATCACGCCGGGCTGCACCGTCATGAGGTTCTGCTCTACGATGCGGCTGATGCCGAAGGCCGCCGCGAGCGAGAGCGTGAAGACGATGGCCGAGTTGCCGATGCCCACGCCCACCACCAGCCGCGCCAGCGGTTGTGCCGCGGCGAGGAAGATGATGAACGGAATCGGCCGGAACACGTTCACCAGCACGTTCAGCATCGCGAACACCGGCCGGTTCGGGTACAGGCTGCCCGACCGGGTGGTGTAGAGCCCGAGCCCCAGCAGCAATCCGCCCGCCCCGCCGAACAACAGGCTCAGGGCGACGATGTAGAGGGTCTCGTAGGTGGCGGTCGCCAGCTTCGGCAGCAGCGGGATCAGCTCATCCACGGCCAGACCCCCCGCCCGCGAGCCGGGTGACCCCGACCCCGTCCGGCAGCGCCGCCAGAGCCCGCTCCACGTCGGCCGACGCTCCCGTGAGCGCCAGCGTCAGGTGCCCGAACACGCGGCCCCGGATGTCGTTGACCCCGCCATAGACCAGTTCGAAGCCGAGCCCGGCTCGGGCCAGGGTCGAGAACACGTCGCCCTGCGAGGCGGGCGACGCTCCGCCGTCGCGGAACGACAGCGTCACCAACTCACCCGGGTGTCGTTCGCGCAGCACGGCGAGTTCTTCGTCGGAGGGCACGCCGCGCACCACGGTGGAGACGAACCGTCGCGACGACGGCTGCTGCGGGTTCGAGAACACGTCGAACACGTCGCCCTGCTCCACCACGCGGCCGCCGTCCATCACGGCCACCTTGTCGGCGAGGGTCTGCACCACGTCCATCTCGTGGGTGATCACGATCATGGTCACTCCGAGTTCGTCGTTCACGCGTTTCAGCAGCCCCAGCACCTCGTGCGTGGTCTCGGGATCGAGCGCGCTGGTGGCCTCGTCGGCCAGCAGCAGTCGCGGGCTCGTGGCGAGCGCCCGGGCGATACCCACCCGCTGCTTCTGGCCGCCCGAGAGCTGCTCGGGGTAGCTGCCCGCCTTGTCGGCGAGCCCCACGAACCCGAGCAGCTCGTCGACCCGGCGGCCGATCTCGGCCTTCGGGGTGCCGGCCACCCGAAGTGGGTAGGCCACGTTGCCGAGCACCGTCTTGGAGGTGAAGAGGTTGAACTGCTGGAAGATCATGCCGATGCCCACCCGCAGCCGCCGCAGCTCCCGCTCCGGCAGGCCGTTGAGCTCCACGCCGCCGACGGTGATGCTGCCGGACGTGACCGACTCGAGCCCGTTCACCAGGCGCACGAGCGTGCTCTTGCCGGCGCCGGAGTAACCGACGATGCCGTAGACCTCGCCGGCCACGATGTCGAGACTCACCCCGTCGACCGCGGTCACCCGGGGTGCACCCCGGGTGGCGGAGGGATAGGTCTTGCGCACGTCGCGCAGGCTGACGAGCGGTGCGGATTTCGACGTCATCGACGCGATCAGCCCTCGTGCGCCTTCGTGTCGGCCTCGACGTCGGCCAGCGACTTCTCGAGGTCGGCGACCGGGGTCTTCAGCAGCACCGCGGTGCCGCCCGAGGCCTCGACCACGCCATCCGTCACCGACGCGGTGTTCTGGTAGAGCTCGACGAGCTTCTTGTAGGTCTCGTTGTCCTTGTCTTCGGCGCGGGCCGCGAAGATGTTCACGTACGGCAGGGCGTTCGGGTCGCTCGGGTCGTCCTGCGCGATGGCGTCGTCGGCCGTGAGCCCGGCGTCTTCGATGAAGTCGTTGTTGACGATGGCGGCTGCCACGTCGGGGAGCGAGGTGGCGGTGAGGGCGGCGTCGAGCGTGGTGACCTTCACCTTCGAGGCCGATTCGTCGACGTCGTCGATGGTGGAGAAGATGCTGCCGCCGTCTTTCAGCTCCACCAGGCCCGCCGACTGCAGCACGAGCAGGCCCCGGGCGAGGTTGCTCTCGTCGTTCGGCACGGCCACGGTGTCGCCCTGCTGGATGGCGTCGACCGAGTCGTACTTCGTGGAGTAGAGCCCGAGCGGGTAGATCGCGGTGGAGCCGATGGGCACCAGGTCCTCATCCGCCGACACGTTGTACTGCGCGAGGTAGACGATGTGCTGGAACTGGTTGAGGTCGAGCTCGCCCTCGCTGAGCGCGGGGTTCGGCTGCGCGTAGTCGGAGAAGTCGACGATCTCGACGGGGATGCCCTCGTCGGCCGCCGCCTGCGTGTAGGTCTCCCAGTACGGGTCGCTCGCGCCCACCACACCGATGCGCACGGGGGCGGTGTCGCCGTCGCCCGAACCGGCGGCGTCGGAGCTGCCCGCGCAGCCGGCGAGAACGGCGATGAGGGGCAGGGCTGCGGCTGCCGCGATGAACTTCTTGGTGATCGACATGGGTGTTTCCTCTCGTGGTAAGGGGAGCGACACTAAAGTCGCGGCCCGGGCCCGCGAAGCCGGGGCGTAACACGGCGGAACCTGCCGACACACTGTTTCAGCCGGGATGCGGCCGTCGACGAGGCCTGCCTACTGTCACCCCATGCCCGCTTTCATCGACACCATCGTTCTCGGGGGAGGGGCGATGGGATCGGCGGCCGCGTGGCAGCTGGCCGGGCGAGGCGCCGAGGTGGCCCTGTTCGAGAGATTCGAGCCGGGGCACACCCACGGCGCCTCGCACGGCCGTTCCCGCAACTTCAACGTGGCCTATGCCGATCCGGTTCACCTGCGTATGCTCGCCGACGCCGATCGGCTCTGGCAGGAGCTCGAGGCCGAGACCGACCGGTCGCTCCTGACCCGCACGGGCATCGTCAGCCACGGGCACAACCCGGCCTACACCGACATGGCACGGATGCTGCCGAACAGGGGCTTCGATGCCGAGCTGATCGCGCCGGCCGAGGCCGAGAGGCGCTGGCCGGGCATCCGTTTCGACGGGCAGGTGCTGGTGGCGCCCCAGGGCGGCCGCATCGACGCCGACGGCGCGGTGGCGGCTCTGCAGCAGGCCGCTGTGGCGCGAGGCGCCCGCGTGCGGCACCGTGCGCGGGTCACGCGCATCCGGGTTCTCGGCGACGACCGGGCCGCGGTGGAGGTGACACCGACGGATGCCGCGGACGAGCCCTCGGGCGACCCCGAGCTGTTCGAGTGCCGCCGCCTGGTGGTGACCCTCGGAGCCTGGACCTCGAGACTGCTCGGCTCGGTGCTCGTGCTGCCCAAGCTCACCGTCACGCGGGAGGAACCCGCGCACTTCCGGCCGCTGGACGACACGGCGGCCTGGCCCGGCTTCAACCATCTGCCGGCGCCCGACCCGCGCTACGGCTACTGGCCGGCGCCGGTCTACGGCCTGCTCACCCCGGGGGAGGGCGTCAAGGTGGGCTGGCACGGCGCCGGCGCGGTCACCGATCCGGATGCGCCCACCGCCCGCACCGACCGGCGCCGGTTCGCGGCCCTGCAGCACTACGCGCGGGAGTGGTTGCCGGGCGTCGACCCCACGGAGTACGCCGAGATCAGCTGCACCTACACCTCAACCCGCGACTCCGCGTTCGTGATCGACCGGGTGGGCCCGGTGGCGGTGGGGGCGGGCTTCTCGGGCCACGGCTTCAAGTTCGTGCCCGTGGTGGGCGGCCTGCTGGCCGACCTCACGGAGGGCGTGCGGGCGCCGGCGGTCTTCTCGCTCCGCGCCGATCGCCGCCGGCCGCAGCCGGTGCGCTGACCGGGCCGCGCCCCGACCACCCTGCGCCCCGACCGCCCGTCAGAGGCTCTGCCGCTGCGCCAGCATCGGGCACTCGAACGGGTCGCGCTCGCCGAGCCCCACGTGGTTGATGTACGCCACGATGATGCGGTATGACGTGAGCAGGCTGGTCTCGGTGTACGGAACACCGTGGGTGCGGCAGTGCTCGGCGATGATCACCGAGGCCTTCCGCAGGTGCGGTCGCGGCATCGACGGAAAGAGGTGGTGCTCGATCTGGTAGTTGAGCCCGCCCATCGCGACGTCGACGAAGCGGCCGCCCCGGATGTTGCGGCTGGTCATGGCCTGCCGGCTGAGGAAGTCGAGCTTCTCATCGTGCCCCACCAGGGCCATGCCCTTGTGGTTGGGCGCGAACGTGGCGCCCAGGTAGAACCCGAACACCCCGAGCTGCACCGCGAGGAACGCCGCGGCCACGCCCGGTGAGAGCACCACGAACACCAGCGCCACGAAACCCACCAGGCGCACGGTGAGCAGCACGATCTCCACCCAACGCCGCTGCACCGGCTCGCGGGAGAACACCCGGCGGATGCCCGAGACGTGCAGCGACAGGCCCTCCAGCGGGAGGATCGGAAAGAAGAACGCGCCCTGGTGCGCCATCGCCCAGCGGGTCACCGCGGTGCGGCCTCGGGCGGCCCGCTCGGGCGTGACCTGGATCACGGGCATCTCGATGTCGGGGTCGGCGCCCCGCTTGTTGGGGTTGGCGTGGTGGCGCGAGTGCTTGTGACGCCACCAGCCGTAGCTCATGCCCACCATCAGGTCGGCCAGCAGCAGGCTCGCCCAGTCGTTCGCCCGGCCCGAGACGAAGATCTGCCGGTGGGCGGCGTCGTGGCCGAGGAACGCCACCTGGGCGAACAGGATCCCCAGCCCCACGGCTGTGACCAGCTGCCACCAGGTGTCGCCCACCACGACGAACACGCCGAGCGTGGCGACCACCAGCAGCGGCAGGCCGATCAGCTTGATCCAGTAGTAGCCGTACCGTCGCCGCAGCAGCCCGGCCGCCCGCACCTTCTCGGCGAGTTCGGTGTAGCTGCTGGGCGCCCGCTCGGCAGCTCGCGCGCGGGTCTTGGTGGGGCGAGGAGCGGTGGAACGGGGAGTGACTGGGGACATTCGCGGGCCTCCGAGCGACGGATGATCTGACATCTCCAGCCCATGCCGCGCCGACCGGCTGCCCAAGACCGTTGCGTCCGGCCCCCGGGTGTGTCAAGGCCCCGCCGACGGGTCATCGAAGGGGCGGGGTGCGCCGGGAACACGGAAGCCGCCCGGCCCCATAGGGGTGGGCGGCTTCCCGGCGCGAGCGAGGGTCAGTCGTCGCTGTTCGCGGGGCCGCGGGTTCCGGCCTTCGCGATGCCGCGGCTGATGATGTACGCCGCGGTGACCACCGCGACGTACTGCCAGGCGTGGTCGGCGCCGAAGCCCTGGCCGTCGTCGCCGTTGTCGGTGACGGCGGCGGCGATCAGGATCCCGACCGACACGAGCAGCCACACGTAGAACTCGGTGGTCTTGAAGGCCGCCTTGGTCTCGGTGACGACGCGGCGGGCGAATCCGTCGTTCTGGGCGGTGGTGCGCTGGGGGGCGGTTGTCATGGCTGAGTCTCCTTCATTCACGGGGCGGGCGGACGGTTTCCACCTCTGAAGCGGTCGAGCTCGACCTGCCGGGAGACCCGGGGCGCTCGACGCATCGCTTCGTAACCCGACGTTAGGAGGGCGGTTCAGGCCACGCGACGGCCTTGGCCGAATGCGTGCATCGTGCTATTCGCGGGGTGCTGCGAGTTCGAACGCCGCCTCGGCGCCGGCGGGCCGGGGGTCGGCCGTCTCGACGAAGCCGAGTCGCTCGGCCAGGGCGATCGAGCGCCGGTTCTGCGCATCCGTCACCGCCAGCGCGCGGCGGGCGCGCACCGTGCCGAACGCGAACGACAGCAGCGCCTCGGCCGCCTCGGTGGCGAGCCCGCGGCCGACGAGCTGCGGATGCACGACCCAGCCCACCTCGACCGAGCGCTTCGTGGCCGCCACCGTGCGCAGGTGCAGCGACACGTCGCCCACGAGCCGCCCCTCGAACTCCACCGCGAGTGCGAGGAAGTCGTCGGCCTGCCACAACCGGGTGTGCCGGGTGCGGTCGCGAAGGTGCCGTCGCGACTCCTGCCGCGATCGCTTGGGCCACGGCAGGAACTCGCGCACCGCGGGATCGGACTGCAGGTCGAACCAGTCCGCGGCATCCTGGGCGGTGAGGCGGTGAGGTCTCAGCGTCAGGCGGGGGGTGTGCAGCACGGGGGCGTCGAACGGCTGCTCGGTGCGCGCTCCCCGGAGCACGCGCGGCCGGCGCAGCCCCGCCGAGGCCAGGCCGTCGCGGAGGCGCCGGGCGCGCGAGGGCGCTTCGACCGTGCGCTCGCGCGGCCGGAACACGCGTTCCGGCACCTCGATCCCGAACTCGGGCAGTGGGACGGGCGGGGCGGCAGGTCGGGTCTGCGTCATGCGGAGACCGTAGCCACGACACCGATGCGCGCGGCCTGAGAACATTTGAGGTCGCTATGAATGACGGATGCCGGCTGGAGCCGGAGCCCCTCTGCCCGAACAATAGGGAGGTGGCGAACTCCTCCTCCCCCGACGACCTGCTGGCCACGGGGCGACGGCGCGCGGTGCTGGCGAAGCTGCCGCGCATCTACCGGGCCGACGGTTCGCCCATCCGTGTGCTGCTGGTCGACGACGAAGCCGTGCTCACGAGCCTCGTGAGTCTCGCCCTCGGCTACGAGGGGTGGACGGTCGACGTGGCCCACGACGGCGCCACGGCCCTGCAGGCGTACCGCGAGTCGCGCCCCGATGTGGTGGTGCTCGACATCATGCTCCCCGACACCGACGGCATCTCGCTGCTGCGCCAGCTGCGCGAGCTCGAGGGGTCGGCGCCCACCCTGTTCCTCACCGCGCGCGACTCGGTCGACGACCGCATCATCGGCCTCACCGCCGGCGGCGACGACTACATGACCAAGCCGTTCAGCCTCGAAGAGCTCGTCGCCAGACTCCGCGGCCTGCTGCGCCGCTCGATGACCACCACCTCCGAGGAGGAGTCGCGCATCGTGGTGGGCGACCTCGTGCTCGACGAGGTCAGCTACGAGGTCACCCGGGCCGGCGACCAGATCGCCCTCACCACCACCGAGTTCGAACTGCTGCGGTACTTCATGCGCAACCCCCGGCGGGTGCTCTCGCGTGCGCAGATCCTCGACCGGGTGTGGAACTACGACTTCGCGGGCAAGGCCTCCATCGTCGACCTGTACGTGTCGTACCTGCGCAAGAAGATCGACTCCGACCGGCCGTCGATGATCCACACGGTGCGCGGCGTCGGTTACGTGCTGAGGCCCGTCGAGTGAGCGCGGCCCGGCGCCCCTGGAGCATCAGTCGCCGGCTCGTCGTCGGCACCGTGGCGCTGGTCGCCGCCGTGCTCGCCGCGGTCGGGGTGATCACGGTGGTCACGCTCTCCGCGTCGGTGACCACGGTGATCGACACCCAGCTGAGCGGATCGATGTCGGCGCTCAGCCACACGGTCGAGTACGTGCGCTACCCCAACCAGGCGCAGAGCGACTCCGCGCATCCGAAGCCGGTGAAGCCCCTGGTCGACTACGTGGGCCACGGCCCCGGCGGTGTGATCGCCCTGATCTCCGACGGCCGGGTGGATGACTCCGCCCTCTTCTCCGACTCGGATGCCGCGCCGCTGCCCGGCGCTGTGGTGCAGCAGCTCGAAGACACCGATTTCGCGGTCGGCACGCACCAGAACATCGACCTCGACGGTCTCGGTTCGTACCGCGTGGCCACCCAGCTCGACAGCCACGGCGACCTGCTCGTGGCGGGGGTCTCCCTCGCCACCGTGCAGGCGGCCGTTCTGCAGGAGGCGATCACGGTGGGGGTGCTCTCGCTGCTCGCGCTCGCCGTCGTCCTGATCGGTGTGGTGATCGTGGTGCGCCTGGCGCTGCGGCCGCTCGGGCGCGTGGTGGCCACCGCCACCGAGGTCACCACCATGCCGCTGGACCGCGGCGACGTGGCCATCACCCCGCGCGTGGCCGAGGCCGACACGGATGCGCGCACCGAGGTGGGCAAGGTGGGCGAGGCGCTCAACCGCCTGCTCGCGCACGTCGACGACGCGCTCGCCGTACGGGCCGCGACCGACAAACGGATGCGCCGCTTCGTCACCGACGCCAGTCACGAACTGCGCACGCCGCTGGCCGCCATCCAGGGCTACGCCGAGCTCACCCGGCAGGACAGCGCCGCCCTGCCCGAGATGACCGAGTACTCGCTCGCGCGCATCGAGTCGGAGGCGAAGCGCATGAACTCCCTGGTGAGCGACCTGCTGCTGCTCGCCCGGCTCGACGAGGGGCAGGACCTTCACCTCGACAGCATCGACCTCGGCGAGGTGGTGGTGAACGCGGTCAGTGATGCGCGGGCGTCGTGGCCCGGTCAGCGCTGGCAGGTGGCGGTTCCGGATGAGCCCGTCACCGTGACGGGCGACCGGGAGCGGCTGCACCAGCTGGTGCTCAACCTGCTCTCGAACGCGGCCGTGCACACACCGGCGGGCACGACGGTGGCCTCGAGCGTCACCGTTCTCGAGGGCGCGGACGGGCGTCCGTCGATCGCCCTGGCGGTGGCCGACGACGGGCCGGGCATCGCGCCCGAGCTGGTGCCGGAGCTGTTCGAGCGGTTCGCGCGCGGCGACTCCTCCCGCTCGCGACGTTCGGGCAGCACGGGGCTGGGACTCGCGATCGTCTCGTCGATCGTGGAGGCGCACGAGGGGTCGATCGACGTCGACTCCTCGCCGGCCGGAACCACCTTCACGGTGCACCTGTCGCCCGTCGCCACCTAGGGCCGGCCGACGGGTCGGCGAGGCGCTAGAGGGGCGCCGGGCCGAGCATGCGCTCGAGCAGCAGGCGCAGGGTTCGACGTTCCTCGGGGGAGAGGGCGGCGGTCTCCGGCAGCACCGCGGCGCGCACGTCGTCCTGCACCCGTCGGGCGGCGGCCTCGCCCGCGGGGGTGAGATACACCTCCACCGCGCGCCCGTCGGTGCTGCTGCGCCCGCGGGCCACGAGTCCCCGCCGCTCGGCGCGCTCCACCAGGCCCGACAGGGTCGACTTCTCCAACCCGAGGTAGGCCGCCAACCGGCTCATCTGGGGTCGCCGACCGCGCAGCACGCCGAGCAGCCGCAGCTGCGTGAGCGAGAAGTCGTTCTCGGCCGCGATGCGGTTGAGGACGCTCGTGATCACGAACGCGGTCTGGGCGAGGGCGTCGACGAGGAGCGGTTGCTCGCTGGTGCCGTCGGGCTCGGTGCTCGCTGAGATCTCGGGGTCGCCCATCCGCACTCCTTGACTTGGTTCGTATCACGAACTACATTCGTTCGTAACACCAACTATATCGACCGGAGACCCCCTCATGCACGCTGCCGTCGTCACCGACTTCGCCCACGCACCCCGCTTCGCCCCTTTCACCGACCCGGTCGCCACCGGGCCCGACGAGCTCATCGTGGAGGTGCTGGCCTCGGCCCTCCATCCCCGCGTGCGGTCTCAGGCCGACGGCGGCCACTACACCGCCACCGGCACGCTGCCGATGGTTCCGGGGGTCGACGGCGTCGGCCGCGACTCCGACGGCCACCTGCGCTACTTCGTGGTGGAGGAGGGCGCCATGGCCGAACGCGTGCTGATCGACCGCCGCGCCAGTGTGGTGCTGCCCGAGGGGCTCGACCCGGTGGTGGTGGCGGCGGCCATGAACCCGGCCATGTCGTCGTGGATCGCGCTGCGCCGCCGCACCGAGCTGCCGGCGGGTGCCCACGTCGCCGTGCTCGGAGCGGCCGGGAGCGCCGGCCGCCTGGCCCTCGAGATCGCCCGGCACCTCGGGGCCGGCCGGGTGACGGCCGTGGCCCGCGACACCTCGCGCTTCGCGGAGTTGCGGGCCCTGGGTGCCGACGAGGTGCTGACCTTCGCCGACGCGGGGCGTGCATCCGACGCCGACCTGGTGCTCGACTACGTCTGGGGCGAGCCGGCGGCCACGGCCATGGGGGCGATCGTGCAGCAGCGGGCCGACCGGGGCAGGCCGCTCACCTGGGTGCAGATCGGCTCGATCGCCGGAGCCGACGCACCGATCCCCTCGGCCGCACTGCGCTCGTCGGCCCTGTCGATCGTGGGCAGCGGGCAGGGATCGGTGAGCACCCGCGACATCGTCGCCGAGCTGCCGGCGCTCGCGGAGTTCGTGGCCTCGGGGGCCGTGCGGGTGAGCGCCCGCGCCGTGCCGCTCGCCGAGGTGGCCGAGGCCTGGGCGCCGGCCCCTGGCGCCCCCGAGCGTGTCGTCTTCGTGCCCTGACAGGCCGGTCGGGCCGGGGCTTCGGGTCGGTGGCAGGGCGGGTGTCAAGCCCCTCGCGGGGGCCACGGGCCGGGGTGAGTGTGGGCATCCGAGCGAGAGGCAGCAGATGCAGGCGATGGTGTACCGCGGTCCGTACAAGATCAGGGTCGAGGAGAAGGCGCATCCGAGGATCGAGCATCCCAACGATGCGATCATCAAGGTGACGCTCGCCTCGATCTGCGGCTCCGATCTGCACCTGTACCACGGCCTCATGCCCGACACCCGCATCGGGCACACGTTCGGGCACGAGTTCATCGGCGTGGTCGACGAGGTGGGGTCGTCGGTGCAGAACCTCCGCGTGGGCGACCGGGTCATGGTGCCCTTCAACATCTATTGCGGCTCGTGCTTCTTCTGCACCCGTGGCCTCTACTCCAACTGCCACAACGTGAACCCGAACGCCACCGCCATCGGCGGCATCTACGGCTACTCGCACTCCACGGGCGGCTACGACGGGGGCCAGGCCGAGTACGTGCGCGTACCGTTCGCCGACGTGGGCCCGATGGTCATCCCCGAGTGGCTCGCCGACGAGGACGCCCTGATGCTCACCGACGCCTTCTCCACCGGCTACTTCGGCGCCCAGCTCGGGGACATCGTCGAGGGTGACACCGTGGTGGTGCTCGGTGCCGGACCGGTGGGCCTCGCCGCCGCACGATCGTCGTGGTTGATGGGCGCCGGGCGGGTGATCGTGGTCGACCAGCTCGACTACCGCCTGGCGAAGGCGCGCGAGTTCGCCTTCGCCGAGACCCTCGACTACCGCGAGGTCGACGACGTGGTTCTGGAGCTGAAGAAGACCACGGGGTGGCTCGGGGCGGATGTCGTCATCGACGCCGTCGGCGCCGAAGCCGACGGCAGTCTCGTGCAGCACGTCACCTCGGCGAAGCTCAAGCTGCAGGGCGGCTCGCCCGTGGCCCTGAACTGGGCCATCGACGGCGTGCGCAAGGGCGGCACCATCTCGGTGATGGGGGCCTACGGCCCCTTGTTCAGCGCCGTGAAGTTCGGCGACGCGATGAACAAGGGCCTCACCATCCGCACCAACCAGGCCCCCGTGAAGCGACAGTGGCCACGGCTCCTGGAACACATCCAGAACGGGCTGATCTCGCCGAGCGGCATGATCACGCACCGCATCCCGCTCGAGCACATCGCCGAGGGGTACCACATGTTCTCGTCGAAGCTCGACGGCTGCATCAAGACCGTCGTCGTCGCGAACGCCGGCTGAGGAGGAGCGACCATGCCGTACACCGCAGACAAGCCCATCCAGCCGCCGTCACCCGACGAGTTGCGCGCCCGGATCCCCGGGTGGGGAGTCGACCTCGACCCGGCCGACCGTCCGGCGTGGCCCAAGGAGCGGTTCGACCCGGGGGCGAGCGGGGCGCACTGGGTCTATCCCGACGAGCAGCAGCCCCGCGAGGGGCGCGAGAAGAGCATCGAGCACGGACAGCTGACCCCGGTGTTCGGCACGGCGCAGCCGCTCCACGGGCTCTCCGGCGTCATCCGTCGCGTGGCGTACGACAGGTTCAGCGAGGCGCGCACGGCGCACTGGCTCTTGCTCATCGCGGGCGACCGGGTGGAGTCGACCGGTGCCCACCTGCGCTCGCTGTTCACCCTCAGGCCCGACAACCCCGTCACCGAGACGGGCATCCTGGCCGAGCCGCACCTGCATCCCATCACCTCGCGTCGTGGCCGCGTCGACCTGCGGCACCAGTGGCTCGACCCGATCATCGTGGCCGGCCCGTGGCTGCTGGCCGGGGGAGCGGTGTGGGCGGTGCTGCGCCGGGCGCTCCGCCGCTGACGCCCCGCCGCTCCTGACGCTCCGCCCCTGACGCTCCGCCCTGCGGTCGCCGCGCCGGGAGGGGCGTTTCGCCCCGGGCCGCATCGGTGCGAGGATGTGCGTCGGTGAGAGGGGAGGGCGGCGTGTCGGTCGATCCTGCTCCGCGGCGCTTCGCCGCCGCCCTCGTGCTCGGGGCCGTGCTGCCCGGCGCGGGCCATCTGCTGCTGGGTCTGCGACGGGTGGGGATGCCCCTGCTCGCCCTCTCGACGATCACCCTGCTGAGCGTCGTGGCCGTCACCCTGCGCCTGGCCCTGCATCCGCTCGACGCCGTCGCGCTCGCCGGGGCGGTCGACGTGCTCGGGGCGGTGGGGGTGCTGGCCGCCGGGTGGATCGTGTTCGTGGCGGCGTCAACGGGCGACCTGGTGCGGCGCGTGCATCCGGTGCCGCGTCGCGGGCGGACGGCGGCGGTCGCGGTGCTGCTCGTGCCCGCCGTGGTGTGCTCGCTCGTGGCCGCCTCGGCCTTCACCGGGCGCGGCATCGTCGACTCGGTGTTCTCGGGCGGCTCGGCGCTCACGGCGCACGACGGCCGCTACAACATCCTCGTGGTGGGCGCCGACCGCGCCCCCGGGCGCTCGGTGGTGATGCCCGACAGCATCTCGGTGGTGAGCGTCGACGTGGCCTCGGGTCGCACCGCCGTCGTGGGGGTCGACCGCACCAGCCAGAACTTCGACTTCCCGGCCGGATCGGCGCTGGCCGCGCAGTTCCCCGACGGCAACCGGTGCCTCACCGGGTGCGAGCTCAACCACACCTACCCCTACGGCAACGAGCATCCCGAGCTCTGGCCGGAGTCGGACGACCCGGGCATGAGCTCCCTGACCGAGGCGGTCGAGGGCTACACCGGTCTCGCCGTGAGCGGCTACGTGTACGTGGAGCTCGACGCCTTCGTGCGGCTGATCGACGCGGTGGGCGGGGTGACGGTCGACGTGGGCGTCGAGGTGCCGCGCACCGGCGTGCCCGACGTGGGCAGCGATCAGCTCACCGTCGTCGGGCCGCCCATCGCCACCGGCGTGCAGCACATGGACGGCGACACCGCGCTCTGGTTCGCCCGGTCGCGCTTCGCCAGCTCGAACTCCGAACGGATGCAGCGGCAGGGCTGCATCGAAGACGCCCTGCTGGCCCAGCTCGATCCCGCGGACGCGCTGGGCGCCTTCCTGTCGCTCGCGGGAACCACCGAGGGCCTCCGCACCGACATCCCGGTGGAGTCGCTCGGGGTGCTGGCGTCTCTGGCCGAGCGAGCCCGCACGCAGTCGGTGGCGCGGGTCGATCTCACGCATCCGCTGGTCGAGCCGCTGCAGCCCGATCTCGGGGTGGTTCGCTCGGCGGTGGAGGAGGCGCTCGCGGGGGGCGAGGGGGAGGGCGACGCTGGGGCGGGGGCCGAGGCCGAGGCTCCGGCTCCGGCTCCGGTCTTCGAGCCGGCGACGCCGTCCGAGGCAGCTCCCGGGTCGCCCGCAGCCGCAACCGCGCCGTCGGCGGAGCCGGTTTCTGTGTGCACTCTTCCGTAACACTCAGACAAGGGGTTGACCTCTCGACAACTGTCGGGCATCCTTACAGCAATCCAGGACGACGAAGTGCTATCTCGCGCGCCGTCCTTCGAACTAGGGGGAAACACGTGAAGTCGACCATCTCGACCGCGCTCGGACGAGCGCTCATCGGCACCGGCGTGGCCGTTGCCTTGGCTTCGGCCAGCCTGATCGGCGCGGGGGCCGCCACTGCGGCGAGCGATCCCGAGCTGGAGAAGGTCGTCGCGGCCAACAGCGGAACCGTCATCGTGCGCCTGCCCGACGACTACGCCAACGCCACCGTCTTCGTGGCCGCACCGCTGCCCGGCAGCGACGAGCCGCGCGTCACCAGCGCCGCCGTTCAGCCCGAGGCCGACACCGACGGCTACTTCGCCGAGCTCGACAACTTCGCCGGCCCGGTGTACATCGGCGTCGTCAACGGCTCCGAGGCCGGCTCCAAGGTCGCCGCCGAGGCCGTCGAGGTTGCTCCCGGCTACGACGCCAACGCCGCCATCTACCGTCACGCGGCCATCGAGTACACGCTCGACGAGGCCACCGGCGAGTTCACCCCCGGCGACGTGCCCTCCAGCCCGGCGCCCGACTCCGAAGAGCTCGACTGGCTGATCCCCTACGCCGACTACACCTTCACGCCCGACAGCTACGAGAAGGGCAAGTCGTTCACCCTGAAGTTCCGCGACATCGTCTCGGGCATCGACGGCACGCGCGTCGGTGAGCAGGAGCCGCACCCCGTGGACTTCTACGGCTACAGCGCCGCCACGTTCCTCTCGTCGACCTCGATCGTCGGCGGAGCCGTCGACTTCACGGTTCCGGTCGCCTACACCGACGCCCCCCACGAGATCGCCGCGTTCGACGAGTTCGGCCGCATCAACCTCTGGGTCACCCTCGACGGCGGAATCGCCGCTCCGGTGAACAACCCGGTGCAGCGTCCGGCCGCCACGCTGGCCAACACCGGTGCCGCTGACAACAGCGCTGCCGTGGCCCTGGGCCTCGGTGCACTCGTCGCCGGTGCCGCCGCCGTCGTCGGTGGCGTCGCCCTGCGCAGCCGCCGCTCGGTCAAGGCGTAACCCGCCGCAGCAGTACAGGAAGGGCCGGAGAGCGATCTCCGGCCCTTTCGCCGTCTCCGGCAACCCCCTGGCACATCTGATCGGCGAGCGTACGGTCGGTCAGCACGCGGTCGCGAGCGCACCGCACCCTGCGACGAAAGGATCACCCATGGATCTCGGACCCCTCGGCGGCTACCGCCTGCCGGCCCTGCTCACCACCGCCTACGGCGTCGACACCGCCCAGCAGCTGGCCGACCAGCTGGGCGTCACGAAGAAGCCCACCCCGGCCGTGGCCGGCAGGGCGGATGCCGCGTACGCCGCTCTCACGAACGGCGACACGGCCCCGGCGCGCATCCTGCTCGTCGACGATCTGGGCGTCAGCCCGGAGAAGGCCGACGAGGCCATCGCCAAACTGCCCGGGCTCTGACGCGTTCGGGTTAGCGCCGGGCGCGCGTTCGATCGGGCGTGCGCGTGCCGGCGCGGTCGTCGCGGGAGCCGAGGCGCAGTGTGGCGAGGAAGCCGATGCTGAGAAAGCCCGCCGCGGCGAACGCGGAGTAGCGGGTGCCGTCGGAGAAGGCGGCCTTCGCATCCGTCACCACGGCGGCCATCGCAGGGTTCTCGGCGAGGCCCGCGATCGCCGCACCGGAGCTGTCGACCACCTGAGACACGAGCTGCGAACGCTCGGAGTCGGGCACGCCGCTCGCGGCGAGGCTCGCGTCGAGCTGCAGGGAGGCGGTGGTGAAGAGCACCGTTCCGAGCACGGCGATGCCGAGCGCGGAGCCGATCTGACGCGCGGTGCTCTGCGTGCCCGAGCCCTGGCCGCTCTGCTCGACCGGCACATCCTTCAGCACCACCCCGGTGAGCTGCGCGGTGGCGAGGCCCACGCCGAAGCCGTAGACGAACAGGAACGGGATGAGCAGAGCCCACGCGGTGTCGGGGCCGATCACGAGACCGAGCCCCGCCACGCCCACGATCTCGGCGGCGAGGCCCACCCGCACGATCACGATGGCGCTGATGCGGTTGCCGAAGGCGCCGGCGAAGCCGGAGGCCACGAACGAGCCCACCGCCAGGGCCACGAGCACCAGGCCGGTCTGCAGTGCGTCGAAGCCGAGCACGTTCTGCAGCCACAGCGGCAGCGACAGCACGATGCCGAACTCGCCGAGCGACACGATCATGGCGGCGAGGTTGCCGTTGCGAAAGCTCGGGATGCGGAACAGGTCGAACGCGAGCATGGCGCTCCTGCCGGCTCGCTCCCGGGCGCGCCCCCACAGCACGAAGCCCACGCCGGCGAGCACGGCCAGGGCGAAGGCGAGGGGCACGGGCGAGAGGGCGAACGGCCAGGTCCAGTCACCGATCTGAAGGGCCTCGTCGGTGAGCCACCAGCCGTAGGTGCGGCCCTCGATCAGACCGAACACCAGGCTGGCGCTCGCCACCACCGACAGCAGCGCGCCCACCACGTCGACTCGGGCGGGTGCTCCGGATGCGCTCACCGGCTGCTTCGACTCGCGCACGAACACGAGAACGCCCACGATGATCACGACGCCCAGCGGGATGTTGATGCCGAAGGCCCAGCGCCAGGAGAAATAGGTGGTGAGCCAGCCGCCGAGGAGCGGGCCCACCGCGGTCATGCCGCCGATGGTGGAGCCCCAGACGGCGAATGCGATGGCCCGCTCCTTGCCGCGGAAGGTGGCGTTGATGAGCGACAGGGTGGTGGGCAGCACCATCGCCCCGCCGACGCCCTGCACCACGCGGGCGAGGATGAGGAGGTCGCCGCTCTGGGCCGTCGCCGCGAAGACGCTGGCGGCGGCGAACACCAGCACGCCGATCACGAGCAGTCGGCGGCGGCCGAAGCGGTCGGCGAGGGTGCCGAACACCAGCAGCAGGGCCGCGAACACGAGGGTGTACGACTCCTGCACCCATTGCACCTGGGTGGAGGTTATCCCCAGATCGTCGATGACCGACGGGATGGCCACGTTCACGATGGTGGAATCGACGATGATCAGCGCCACGGCGACGCTGATGAACACGAGGCCGGCCCAGCGGGCGCGGGAGGAGGGTGCGGTGGTGGTGGTAGAGGTCACGGTCGTGCCGTTCAGCGCCGGTCGGCGGCGCGGCGGCCGGTGGCGAGGCGGAGGATCACGGTCGCCACCACGAGGGCGGCGGCCACGATCGTGGCGGCGGTCGCGACGGGAGCCGAGATCAGCTCGCCCGTGGTGCGAGACACGGCCACCCAGGCCAGGCCCCAGGCCAGAGAAGCCGTGGGGGCGAGACGGCCACGGCCGTAGACGGCCAGGGCCAGCCCCGCGAGCCCGGCGACGATCACGATCACGGTGCCCCACGCATCCGGGGCCCAGCCGAAGCCGGTGAAGCCCGCGGTCTGCAGGCCGGCGGTGAGGTTGGCGGCGGTGGCTATCGACACCCAGCCGAGGTAGAGGCCGACGGTGCCGTCGAGCACGATCGACTCCACGATGCCCTGGTCGGTCGCGCGGGTGCGGAGCACGAGCACGAAGGCGACCAGGAGCGCAACGAGCAGCGCCACGATCACGATGCAGCTGAGCCAGAGCAGGCCGGCCTGCACGCTGAGGATCCAGGCGGCGTTGAGCACCAGGGTGACCGCGACGGGGTAGCCGAGGTGGCGGTTGCGGTCGCGCGCGGCCTGTTTCGGCAGCAGCTGCCAGATGGCGTAGGCGATGAGGCCGATGTAGATCACCGACCAGATGGAGAACGCGGGCCCCGCCGGGGCGATGAGGGTGGAGTCGGCGCTCAGGGTGCCGCCCGCGGCCTCTTGGATGGGCGTGCCGACCACCGCGCCCGAGCCGATGAACGACCCGACCACGGCGATCACGGCGCTCACCGCGACCACCGCCTGACGCACCCGATCGGCTCGTGTGGCGGTGTCGGTCATGATGGCTCCTCTGCGTCGCGCGTCGCAGCCCCGAACGGATGCGACTCGAATTCGCTAACCATCTTAGTAACTTTGTTGCCTAACCGCATAGATCGGACGTCACATGCCCACTGGCCCTGGAGGAGAGTGACCTCACGGCGCGGATCGACGCCGCGCTGCAGTACTCAGGGGCGGAGGGGCGGCGCGAGGCGCTCGACTTCGCGGCCGGGTCTCAGGCTGACGCGGAGGCGCTGCGGGGCGACGAGTCATGGTGATCGCTCGTGGATCCATCTGGTGGGCCGAGCTCGGTCGTGCGGTCGGCAGCGCGCCCGCTCGTCGCCGGCCGGTACTGGTCGTTCAGGCAGACGCCTTCAATCGGAGTGGTCTGGCCACCTGTGTGATCATCGCGCCGGGGAGCTCCCTGGCTACCTGCTCGACGATGTGGAGCGGGGGATGCGTCTGGTGCTGGCCCTGTGAACCGGAGATGTGTTCAGAGGGTGACGACGAGCTTCCGGGCCGAGACCCCGGCGCGGAGCGCGTCGAGGGCCGGCTGCACCGCCTCGAGACCGTGGCCCACCACCTCGGCGCGGGGAGCCGCCACGTACCGCCCCTCGGCCAGCGCCTGCGGCAGGAAGTCGCGGTAGACCGCCGGCGCCACCTCGTTGTCCATCAGTGAGCTGCCCCACACGTACCCCGCCTTGACTCCGTGCAACCGGCTGCGCGCCTGCAGGGTCACGTTGGCCCACACCAGGCGCGACATGGTGCGCACGAAATCCCAGCTGAGGCCGCCGCGCCGTGGCAGCGTGTCGAGCGACACCGAGGGGCTGGCCATCACCACGCGCCGACTGCCGGTCGCCCGCGAGGCCACCGCCACCACGGGCTCGGCCGACCCCGTTCCCACGGCGAGCGAACCCGCGAGTTCTCGCCCCTCGAGAGCGGCGAGGATGTCGGCGACCACGGTGGGGCTGGAGTAGTCGAAGGCCAGTCGCGCGCCGAGCCCGCGCACGAGGTCGTGGTTCCGCGGCGACGCGGTGGTGATCACGTCGTACCCCGCCGCCACGGCGAGCTGGATGGCATTGCACCCCACGCTGGTGGAGCCGCCCCAGACGAGCACGGTCGTGCCCGTGGGTTCGGGCGCGGCCGACGGATGCGCGAGCCCCAGCTGATCACGCTGGAACAGCGCCGACGACGCCGTCGACAGGGCGAGCGGCAGCACGGCCGCCTGCTCGAAGGCCAGCTCATCCGGAATCAGGGCGGCGAGCCGCGCCAGCACCACGGTGTACCGCTGGAATCCGCCCTCGGCCGCGGAGTTGCGCGACTTCTCCATGCCTACGGCATACCCGAGCACGCGGTCGCCGACAGCGAACCCGGTGACCCCGGCGCCGACCTCCACCACCTCGCCCGCGACGTCCTCGCCCAGCACCGCCGGGTAGGGCAGCCACGAGTACATCAGGTCGCCGGTGGTCTGTTTGACGGTGTCGAGCGGGTTCATGGCCACGGCTCGGTTGCGCACGACGAGCTGGCCCTCACCGGCCACCGGGTAGGGGGCGGGGCCGACCACGAGGTCGGCGCGCTTCTCGGTGAGCCAGGCGGCGGAGTTCTCGGGCACGGGGTCTCTTCTCTGGTGGAGCGCGCATCCGTCGGTCATGACACGCAATGCCATCACTGTACACCGATCGACGACATTGCGTGTCATCGGATAGGGTTGCCCGATGAGTCGCTGGGAGCCTGACGCCGCCGCCCGGCTCGAGCGAGCCGCCCTGGAGCTGTTCGCCGAGCAGGGGTTCGCGGCCACCACTGTTCCGCAGATCACGGCCCGGGCCGGGTTGACCACCCGCACTTTCTTCCGCCACTTCGTCGACAAGCGCGAGGTGCTCTTCGTGGCCGAGCGCGAGCTGCCGGCCTACGTGGCGTCGGTGACGGCGGCGGCGCCCGACGGCCTCACGCCGATGCAGCTCGTGATGCACGGCCTCGCCTCGGCCACCGCCACCCGGTTCGACCCGTGGCGGGAGCAGCTCGTGGCCCGGCGGGCCGTCATCCGTTCCGACGACGGGCTGCGGGAGCGCGAGCTGCTCAAGGGGCAGGTGCTGTCGGCAGCGGTGGAGCAGGGGTTGCGGGGCCGGGGTGTTCCGGATGCGACGGCCGCGTTGCTGGCACCGGTCGCGGTGGCCGTGTTCGACGCCTCGCTCGACCGCTGGCTCGACGGCGACCCGCGCCCGCTCGCCGAGATCGTGGCGGCCACCGGCCGGGAGCTGCAGGCGGCGGTCGCGGCCTGACCCGAGTCCCGCGGCCCGGCGCCCGAGGCCCGCGGCCCGATGCGGAGCGGGCGCGTCGGGGGCAGACTCGACGCATGGCACACAGGCAGCGCGCGGGCGACGCCCGGTCGTCGGGCAGCGACCCGGCCGCGGGTTCGGGCGCGGGCGCGGCACCGAGCGGAGGCCCCGGCGACTCCAAGACGTGCGCCTCGTGCGGGCGCCGCATCGAGTGGCGCGCGAAGTGGGCCCGCGACTGGAACGAGGTGCGCTACTGCTCCGACGCGTGCCGCTCCCGCGGTGTCACGGCGGTCGACCGGCAGCTCGAGCACACCATCCTCGAGCTGCTCGCGAAGCGCGCTGCCACCTCCACCATCTGCCCGTCCGACGCGGCGCGGGCGATCGGCGGCGAGGAGTGGCGCGACCTGATGGAGCCCGCCCGCCGGGCGGCCCGACGCCTCGTCGACGCGGGCGACGTGCAGATCACCCAGGGCGGCTCGGTGGTAGACCCCTCCACGGCCAAGGGCCCCATCCGCATCCGCCGCACCCGCCCCTAACCCACCCCCCGTTGCGTCGCGAAAAGTCGCTTTCGCGGGGCCGCGAGCACGACTTTTCGCGACGCAACCCGCGCGCG